>DATEMU010000007.1:300000-459279 GCA_035275405.1 Phycisphaerae bacterium | reverse complement strand
TGGCCCCGGCGAGGATGCGCTCTCGCGTGGCGCACTGGGAGGGTGACTTCGCCGATTCATCCGTCTGCGGGTCATCGATCAGGACCAGGGAGGGCCGAATCGCCGCGCCATCCACCCGCTTGTGTTTCATCCCGCGGATCCTGCCCGTGATGCCGGCGACGCTGATGGAGGCGCCCGAGGCCGGGGAGTCCGGCATCGTCGGCAACACGACCTGGCGTGCGGTCCAGCCGATGTGGGTGGGTTTGCCCACGTAGAGTTGGCCCCCGGCACGCTGGTGGATGCCCTCGAGGCAGCGGATGGGAAAGACGACCTCGGGGAAATCCTCGAGCAGCAGGTCGTTGTTCTCCAATTCGGATTTGATGGAATCCAGCATTTTTGCGGCATGCGCTTCATCCGCGCCGATGAGGGCCACGAACTCCCGGTGTCCATAGACCAGGGCCCAGAGGCAGGCCATCTCGCACATGGAGGTCTTGCCGCTCCCCCGCGGCATGGCCATCGCAAAGAGGCCGCCCAAGAGCACCGCCAACTCAATCTTGCGGACCACCTTGAGGTGATCCGGCGACCAAGACAGGTAGAAGGTCTGGGGCAGGTACTGTTCACAGAAGAATTGGAAGTTCCGGGACGCTTTTTCCCTCCGCTCGGCGTTCACCACAGCAGGCAGGTCGCCGATGTTCCGGCCGGAGAGGGACAGTTCGAGGTTGCGCTGCCGGACGCGGTCGCGATGGGCCTCGTAGCCGGTCAGGCCCGGGGGCTCGGGCCGGGGCCGGTGGCGCTCGAGGACCAGCCAGGCCAGATACCGCAGTAGATCGACCTTGGACGAATCACCGGCAGCGACGATCCGCAGACCAGCCCGCTGGCGGTGGTTGTACAACTGCCGGTCGCCGATGACCTCTCCCAGCGGCGTCGAGTTGAGCAGCTTCACGAGCTGCGTCGGGCGCAGGCACCGGGGATCAATCGTCACCGCCGGCCATCTCCTTCACCTGCCAAGCCGTGTAATGCACGAGATTGAGGGTGCCGTCGCCGTTAACGGGCGCGCCGGCGGCGATGTCGGCCTGGATCATCTCTGCCGTGATGAGTTGGCCGCCCGCAGCGCTGAGCAGGCGCGCGGCATCGGCGATGGACAGCGCGTTGGGATTCAGCGCTGGCTTGGCCGGTGGGGCAGGCGGGCTAAGGACATGTCCTGACATTACGCCGCCTCCAACGCCGGGGCGCGTGGCCAACGGCCGCAGCCATGCAATCCGCGCGCCTGACGGCTAGGCGTTTGGCGTAAATAACTGGAAAAGATTGTTGGAATTCCGGCCGGAATGATGGCCCCCGGGCCTTGCTTTCGGTCGCCGAACTTGCCCTCATGTGGATGTACGCATGGGGCGTACGCCGTAGGAGACGCGAACATGAAAACGACGAACGCCAACGACTCGAAACCGATCGCCCTCGACCGCGACCTGCGGGCGTTCTTACGCGAATGCCTATCGTGCCAGAGCCTGGCGATCGGCGCATGGGCCAGCCGCATTCTGCGGGCCGGCACGATGACGCTGAAGGACCTCGAGCGATGCCTGAACCTCGGATTCGAATTTTGAAGGAGCCAACCATGACCGCAGAAAACATCGACACGACCGAACACGAAGACGACGCCCTCGACCTGATGGACTCGCTGGCGCTCAAAAAGATCGCTCGCCGCACCAACGCGGGCGGCGCATGGGTCTCGGGAACGATCGGCGGACACTGCTTCGAGGCCCTCGTATTCGCCGAGCATGCGGAGAACCCCGCCTACGAGATCGACGACAGCCGCATCTCGAAGTTGTGGCTGCGGCGGAGCGAGGACCGAGTGACGGTTTTCAATTGGGACAGGGGCGCGGACATCCCCGCCGCCACGCCGGTCGCCCAGAAGATCGTCGACCTCTTGGCGGCGGGGCTGGCGGAGTTCGTTTTCGGCTCGTAGGCCACGCGAAACGGAGAGACGACCATGACCCTTGAATTTGAAGCCATCGAATTTGACACAGCCGACGAGGCCCTCCAGCACTTTTGCGCCAGCGGCTACGGCGATGCCGTGATCACGCTGAGCGGCAAGTCCTACGTGATCCGCCAGGCCGAGGCCGATCGCCTCGCCGCCGCCGGGTGCGAGTTCGCCTACCTGTGCGACCACGAGATGCCCGACGGCACCTTCCGGATCATGACCGTGCCGGTGAACTGAATGTGAACAACGCCGCGCCGCGTAGGCGTGGCAAAACCTTTTGTAAGGAGTAGATCGATGAGTACGAGCAAGAAAAACAAGAGCACGAAGAAGGCAACCACCAAGCCCAAGGACACCAGCGCCCCCAAGGGCAAGGTGAAGAAGGTCAACGCCGCGCCCAAGCCCAAGCGCGTCAGCGCCCTGGACGCCGCCGCGACGGTTCTGGCCAAGGCGAGCAAGCCGATGCGCAGCGTCGACCTGATCACGGCGATGGCCGAGAAGGGCCTGTGGAAGAGCCCGGGCGGCAAGACGCCGCACGCCACGCTCTACGCCGCGATCCTGCGGGAGATCAACGCCAAGGGCAAAGAGGCCCGGTTCAAGAAGGTCGAGCGGGGGCAGTTCGCGTACGCAGGCTAGACACATCTTCAATCACTTCTCCAACGCCTCGGCCCCGACCGGGGCGTTGCTCCGGTGTGAGCACCAACCAAGCAGACTTCCTAAACCAAACTTGGCGCTTCTCGACTCTTGCGCGTAGAATGCCGCTGGTCCCGAGATCCGATCATGGTCGCACGGCACTCTAGGAAGACGCCCCGCTTCACGTCCAGGTTTTTCGCGACCACGGCCATCGCCTGCTTCGCGTACGCCCTTTTCGCCCTGCTCCTGCTGCATGTTCTCCGGCCCGACTTTGCGCCGGCCAGCCACATGATCAGTGAATACGCCATCGGTCGGTACGGCTGGGTCATGACCACCTGCTTCCTGGCCATGAGCTGCGGCTGCATGATGCTGCTGCTGGGACTGGCCCGCAGCGGCCCCGGTTCGGTTGTCGCTTGGGTCGGCACAATTCTGCTGGGGATTCCCGCGATTGGCCTGGTGGTCTCGGCGTTCTTCCCGATGGACAGTCCGGGTGCGCCATCGACCCGCTCGGGGGAAATCCACGACAACAGCTTTTTCGTGAACGTGATTACCATCTTTCTCGTAACGGTGCTCCTGTCCGTCGGTTTCGGGAGGCACCCGCGCTGGCGCACCTTCCAGCGCACCGCCGTCCTCATGTCCGCCCTGATCGTCGTCGCATTCGTCCTTCAGTTCCTCACGCTTCACCGGGGGATGCCCTATGGTCTGGCCAACCGGTTCTTCTTCTTGGTGCTCACCGTTTGGTTCTTTGCGACAGCGCTTCGGCTGCGCGCGCTGGCGAGCGAGTGAGGCGAAGACGCGGGACACTTCGGATGCACCGGACCGTCATCTAGTCGCAGAGGCATGGACTGCCCGCACTGAGCATCCGCCGTCGTGCATTTGTTCCCAATTCCGGGTAAGAGAGCCCTCTCCGCCTTTCGTCCCGTGAAATTCTCCCACCGCTCCACGCACACATGAACGTAAATCGGGCTGATCTCGATGGCGAAGCAGCGTCGGCTGGCCTGCTCGGCGGCGATGATCTGCGAACCGCTTCCGGCAAAGGGCTCGTAACAGATATCACCGGCCTTCGTGTGTTGGCAAATCGGGATGGCAAACAACTCCACCGGCTTAGACGTCGGATGATCTGTTTTCGCTCCAGGCGGAATCGTCGGAACATTCCATACCGAATGCGGGTGGTCCTTGGCGAAGCGCTTGGGCTTGTTCGGGCGCACCCAGCCGAAAAAGCACGGTTCGTGCTGCCACATGTACCACGACCGGGTGAGGATCGGTCGGTCCTTCGCCCAGATGATTTGCTGGTGGACGAACGCGCCGTGCTTTTCCCACACCGCTTCAAGCATGGCCTGTCTACGCGAGGCGTGCCAGCAATACCACGCCGCGTTCGGTAGGATCGCGTCAGCCACGGCGGCGGCGACAAACTTCTCATAGAGTTCCGGGTTGGCAGCGGCCTCATCCCAGGTCGCGCCGTAGGACTCGGACCAATCCTTGTTTTTGTCCGGCTCGCCCCATTTGTGGGGATGGTTCGTGCCGTCGTAGTCGACGAGGTAGGGCGGGTCGGTCGCGAAAAGCGCGGCGCGCTGACCGTCCATCACGCGGCGTACGTGTTCGGGGTTCGTGCAGTCGCCGCATAAAAGGCGGTGATCCCCCAAAATCCAGATGTCACCAGGTTTTGTCGTCGCCTCGTCGGGCGGCGCGGGCACGTCGTCAGCATCGCAGAGTCCCTGTTTCACGCCGGGGTCGAGCAAGGTCGCCAATTCATCGACGTTGAAACCGAGCAGCGACCAGTCGATGCCGGCGTTCTTCAATTCGCCGATCTCCGCAGCCAACAGTTCGAGGTTCCACTCCGCCAATTCGGCCGTCTTATTGTCAGCGATGCGGTACGCCCGGATCTGTTCCGGCGTCAGGTCCTTGGCGATGTGAACCGGCACTTTCACGAGGCCGAGCTTCTGCGCAGCTCGGTAGCGGGTATGACCGCATACGATGAGGCCGTCGTCATCGACCACGATGGGTTGGCGGAACCCGAACTGCTTGATCGACGCGGCGACGGCATCGACCGCCGAATCGTTCAGGCGCGGGTTGTTCTCGTACGGTTTGATGCGGTCCAGCGGCCGCTGCTCGATCTTCATCGTCCGACCTCCCTGTCAGTCGTGCGCTATCTCCGCCGTCCCCTTTGCCGTCGCCTTCGGGCGGCGTACAGGAGCAAGGCCGCTGCTTGCCCCGTCGAGACGTTGGGCCTGGGAACCGCCTCGATGATCAGCTGCGGCTCGTCCAGCGTGCATTGCCGGGTGCCGGCGCCAAACTGGTAACTCCAACCCAACCCTATCGATCCCCCGGCTTGAGCCGAAATCTGGAGGACGTCGATCACGGGGGACAAATCCGTGCCCTGTGGGCCAACGACCGGAAGGTCGGCAGCGAGGGGTGTCGCGTTCCCGATGGCCGCAAACAGCGTGGCATCCGGTGCCAATAGCACTTCACTGATCACCCCGACCTGCATTACGCCGCCGGCGTTGGAGATGCTGGCGATTCCCCATGCCAGGTAGGCTGATTGGATTTGAAAGTTCCGCAGGGGTTCGAGGGAGAAATAGGAAAAGGCATGGATCACCAACTGGCCCGAACGCCGGACCAAGATGGGCGCGGTCACATTGCGGAGGTAAAAACCAAACTCGTTCGAGATGTGCCCAAATCCCGCCGTCGTGGGCGGCAGGTTGAAAACCTCAGGGTTCATGTTCGTCACTCCCTTGTCGGCCCCTCAGGGCTCGCCCTACCGCCGCCAACTCTCGCCCCCAACGCCCACGTTCGCCCCCGTTGCGACCGGGCGACCTGGGCGACGTTGGGCACGCCCTGCCGCGCCGGGTCGCCCACGGCCCAACGGGCCGCGTCGGGGGCCGACCCCAAAAAACCGGCCAGGACCGGAGGCCCAAATCGCACGCAAGTCGCGATGGCGGCGCGGTTTGTAAAAAACCGGCTAGACGAAAGAATGTGTGTCCATTCCCTCGGCTATTCCCACGGGCATCGAGCGCGCATCTTCGCCGGGAAGGAACCATAGAACTCCCAGGTGCCATGCATGCGGCACTCCGCGCGGTCCTCGGCGGCCGTATCGGCCAGGTAGGACTACGGCCAAGCGTGAGATCAGGCATGCGCCTCTCCATTTGCACTTGCCACGGCCTGGCGCAGTTCGCGGAAGGCGACTCGCTCCGCATCAGCCCGGCTCAGGCCGCCGTCGTATTCCGCGACCGCTGCCCGATGCTCGAAAAGCTCCCGCAACTCCGCCCGTTGGTCCGAGTCCGTTTGTTGCTTGATCAAGACGATTGCCGCGCGAAACCAAAGGTCCGGCGGGATGACTTCCTTGCTGATCGCAATCATTTCCATGGCCCCCGATTCGTGGGATTGATTCCTGACAACGTCTCACCCAAGAGTGCCTTCGCCACGGACGCATCCTCAATCAGATCCGGGTCCAACTCCGCGGGGACCGCTGATTCCGACGAATCCGGCGTGGTGATACTTTTTTCGCTTATTTCGCTTTCTTCGCACCCCATGGACGTGGCTTTTTGGGGTTCCTGATTAAGTCCATGTGAAGAGTTCTTAGGTAATGTCCCCTCCATCTGGATGTTCGCGTCTGCTGGTTGCCGTGCCATGGGTGGCGAATTAAGCGAATTATGCGAATTAAGCGCCGCCGACTCGGGACTTATTTCGCTTTTTTCGCTTTGTTCGCACGGGGCAGCCGTGGCAATCCAGAGTTCGGCTGGCCGGCCGCCAGTGTGCCGTTGGACACATCGGGCCATTCCGGACTGGAGAAGGACTCCCAGCGCCCGATCGATCTCCCCCGCCCGGCGATGCCGTCCAAACAGCTCGTGGATTTGCCGTCGTTCCAATCCACTCGGGTTTTGGCGAAGCGCCCCCAGAATCGTGTCCGCCACGGGATCGCCCAAGGCGTCGCCGAAGGTGTATTCCGCAGACCGCTCGCAGAACTCCCAAAGGGCAAGGGCCGCTTCAAGATGCTCTCGTCGGATTACTTCCGATTGGTCCTCGAGGGCATAAAGCACGGACAACCGCATGACCTGTGCCTCGGCCCTGGACAGCGCCGCACCGAGGAGCCCTGGACGTCCTTCCGATAGAGCGGGGTAAACTTCGTGCCAGAGCTTCCGCGCGTTGTCGTCCCGCCGGACCTCGTCCACATTGCGGGCAAACTCGATAGCCTGACGCAGCTCGCCGACCACCCGCTCGACACCGGACATCGCGCCGCCGCCATCGGGCAGGCACTTGGATCGCCGGACGACGACCCACAGAAAACGATTGCCGAGCCCATTCAGAATCTCCGTGTCGTCCAGATGCCGGAGGAGTTCGTCCTTGGTGATGTGCCCGACAATACTGATGTGAGCGCCTGTCGACGTTGCCGGCGAATTTTTAGTGATCGACTTCAGAATATGTGCACCGTCCCAGGCTCGCCGCATGACCGGCGACAGCGTATTTCCTTCGCGCGACATGACTTTGAGCACTCCGCCAAATTCGGATTCGACGATCAGCAGCCGTTTGTCCGGTTCTCCCGCATCAATCTCGACGTCGTCGTAGCGGACGATCCGGCGTTTGGCCCCGCTCCCTTCACGAACCGGTTCGCGCTTTTGGATTGGATCGCGGACCGCCCAGATCAATCCTTCGCCCGACGACATGCCGCCAGCGGCAACCCGGTTTTCCCGCCAGGCGTTATCAATCGATCCGAAAAGTGCAAACGTCCGTCCGGCGCTGGTTCCTTTGCGGCCCTTCGAGGTCGGCCCCACAAGCACAGCGTACATCGTGGTAAAATGCTGATCCCCCTCGACGCGGAAATGGGCGCTCCGGCCGATGACGCTACCGAAGGCCACGTGAAACTGAACCAGGATCGCCGCCGGGTCCGCCTCGGTGTGCGGCTCGACCATTCGCACGATCTTTCCGGCGAGACCGTAATACGCGGCGGCCCCGGGAGGCTTCGGCCATGCCCTTTGCCGCGTGGCAAGCACCGGAGATCTGGCTTCCGCCGGCACGGCCGGCGTGCGATGTTTACCAAAGGCTGACGCGACGGTGTTTTTGAATTCCTTTTGGTCCGTTAGGGGTGGACTACACGCAGCGCAGCCGGTTAGAAGCTTCTCTGTTGCTTCCTCAAGGGTCCAACCGCACCCCGCCATGTCGGCGGCTGCGCGGAATAACTCGTCGTTGCGCTTCCCCTCGGCAGCACCGTTGACGATGAAATCGAGTGTTCGTTTGGACAGTGCAGCGACTGGGCGGCCGTTCTTCTTCGAGTCGGCTGACGTCACAGGCAAAGGTTCGGCGAGTAGATTCACCCACGCAGGGGGGAGGTCGGCGAGGTTCGGCTCTTCGCTGCACCATTCATAGCGTCCCCCATTTGGATGAAGCGATGGCGGGGCGACAACGTATCCGCCGTCGCCCCGGATATCGACGCCCGAGGCCCCCGCCAGTCCAGCCTTGTTGCGAATGGCCGCGTCCTTCGGATACTTGAAGTAACGATGTAGCCCGCCACCAGGCGTCTTCACCATGACGGTTGGAGGCAAAGTTCCGTAGCGCTCTTCAAGTACGACGAGGCCGGCGTCGCCGCCATGACGTGGGTCTGTATCGATGACGACGAGGTCCGAGGCTGCGCCGCAGGCGATCCCGATTCCACCTTGACGGTACGCCTTGGCCCACCATTCCCGAACTTGCTCGGTGTCAGTAGTCGCGGCCGTGGGCCACGCCTTGACGAGCGGCTTCTTGTCGCGCCCGACCGGAAACACGCGCCAGCCGCGTTCTGCGAGAGCGAGGGCATGGGGCAACGTTTCGTCGATCGTCATGATCCAACCTCATTCAGCGTGATTAGTTACGTCCTTCACTTCGCCCATCTGTCACTCTGCCGTGCTTGGGCCGTCAACCTCAAAGCTGTTTCTGCTGCGTTATTCGTGGCTGTGGCCATATCAGATGCGTGCCCGCTCAAGGATGCGATCTGCATCGTCGAGCATTCGCTGCCGGGCGCGCGGTGCCGGCGCCAGGGTCTCTCGAACTCGTTCAAGCTGCGGTTGTTCCGGGGGTACGTCTGCGGCCGCCAAGGCATTGACGAATCGGTTTAACGCTTCTCGGCTCGTGGCGATGTTGCGGCCGACGCGGACGTATTCGAGCTGCACCCCGCCCAGGCCCTTACGGCACCACCGCCAAAGCGTGGCGATAGCCGGCCGCTTGCCGTTGACGGGCGGGAGGACCTTCGTCGCCTCGGTCAGGCTAAGGAGCGTTTCGTTTGTGATGTCGATTGGCATGGCCTGTTGCTCCGTTTCGTTCTGAAGCAACTATGCCACACGATTTCATTGCTAGGGGGCGCGCAAGGGGCGCTTAAGGGTCGACTAAGGGCCGTGTAATGCTCTATTCGGGTTGAGGCTTGCCGGCTCCGCAAAGTGGAAGCGACCGCTGCCACGTCCAGCTTGACGGCGTGGGCTCGCCTCCCAGCCTCGCACCCGTTCGGGCTTGGAGGAAAGCTGCTGGGGTGGCAAGCACGCAGAGTAAATGCCGATTCGAGGTCTACCCGTGTTTGAGTTGTCGGCGGACTGAAATTGGCTCTGGCGTATGTAGTTGCGTCCGGACGCCGAGATCCCCCGTTCAAGCGTGGCACCCGCAGCGCGATCCACCCCGTAGTCACGGGGCACTAGGTCCGACGGAATTATGCACGTCACTAACCACACCGACGGTCCAAATCGCGCTAAGTTTTGATTAAGAACATCGACGACGGGGCGGCCCTACGTGCGACGCTTCGCTCTGCGCCGTCGCGGTCTCTGCGGTTTCTTCGTGATCTGGAATGAAGCCCGCAGGATGTCGTCGAGTGACGTCCTGGTGGTCCTGATGATGCCGGTATTCACAGGCCTTCGTGGTTTTTTCCGCTTTGCCATACCCCCAAGCCTATCTTTAAGCCCCAAAATGGCAAGAAAAACTCTTGTTTTGTAGATATCTACAGGGCTTGACATACATTCACAGAAACGATTGTATACGTCGGCGGTTTCCGTGAATCGCGGGTTTACCGTGTAAAAAGAAGCGAGGATTTATGAAAGTTAAGATCGGCAACATTGAATTTAGCGATTTGACCCCTGAAGAATTGGATGAAATCGTTGCTCGCTACGGCTCTATTGAATTAGCAAGCGCGGCTACGTCCAACCTAGATTCTTCGCGATCCGGCTCAGGGCGATTGACCGGCGCTGGTCACGCCGATACAGTGTTGTTGCATAAGTTTGTCGAGTCTGCGACGACAGGGCTTTCGACCAATGAAATAGCCGAAATGCTCCAACGTCGCGGACGCGCGCTACCCAAGGCTGTAGAGGCATGGGCGCGGCGCGTCGGACTAAAGGAAGGAACCTTAGACCCCTTCGAGTATTGCCGCGTAGGGACGAAGCGGCACATCCGTATCAAACAATCCGTCCTAGAGGTCGCCAAGCGCCTAGCGGCGCACAACAGATAGGAAAGGTGGTGGTGCTAATGCGATGGCAACCAACATGAGCGAGGGCCGTAACTGATCGGCCCAGAAAAAAGAAGCCCCGGCTAGACTCTTGCGGAGGGCTGCCGGGGCTTCAATCAGTCATTGTGGGCGTGGCGAAAAGAAACGCGCTGAAGTTGGCCTTCGGTGGGGTGCTCGCGCACCCTTTGCGGGTATCAAATCCCGTCGCCCACATCTCATTATAAACATCGACAATTGGCCTGTAAAGTCGGCATTTTCTTGTGGTTTCGGTGGGCTATGGCTGTTCTACACGCATTCTGCGACGAGAGTAGAGACTTCACTTGTGAGTACATGGTCTACGGAGGAACTAGGCTGTCGGATGTCGATCTCGTTTTGTTTTTGGATCGGATGCGTGAGTGGCGAGAAGAAAACAACATGACCGCCGAGTTGAAGTGGAAAAAAGTATCTGCCTGCAAGTTGCCGCAATACAAATCTCTGGTTGACTTGTTTTTTGAGCTTGCCAGCAGCCACAAAATATACTTCAAGTCGCTTGTCGTTAACACTAGCGAAATCGACTTTAACACCTATCACGAGGGGGATAGGGAGTTAGGATTCTACAAGCTCTATTATCAGCTCCTGCTGCACAAGTTCGTCAAATTCGTTCAACCAGGTACGGGGCTTATTGTTCACCTAGACCAGCGACCGCGCGCCCCGTCCTACGAAGAATTCAAAACGATTCTCAACCGTGGTGCTCTTGCAAGGTTTGGAATGTACAATCCGGTTAGAAATGTTGAGGCGATCCGGTCTCACGATTCGGATTGCATTCAAATCGCCGATGTGCTTATGGGGGCAATTGGCTGGGAGTGGAATTCCTTAGGCGCTCGTCCTGACGCGCGGCCAGCGAAAAAAGAATTGGCTGCCTATATAGCAAGGAAGGCTGGTTTGCTTTCACTAAGACAAGCAACTCCCTACAGGATGAGAATATTCGATATCTGGAAAATGAAATTCTATTGAAAAAAAATGAGCGCCCTACTGCCTACACCCCCGAAGGGGTACACCCCGCCTTCGCGGGGGTCTCCGTGACTCATCACGGTCTTCGGCGAGTAACGCGCTCGGTAAGATGATAGCATGCAAGTTGTGGCCCCGTCAAACACCCCATAAATCAAGCCTTTTAAGCTGTTTTTAAGCCTGTTTGTACATTAGCCGCGTCCCTGGCGCGCATCGCAAGGCCGCTTCCGTCCGCTCTGAGTCCGATACCTTGTGGTGGGTGAACCGCCAAGCGAACTCATCGCAGTAGCGGTTTAGGTGTTGCTTGCCGACGTGGTGAAACGTCCCGTGGATTCCTCTATTGAAAAGGGCGAAGAGCGACTCGGTCGTGTTGCAATGCGCATCACCGCGAGCTTACTCTCCGTCGCTGTGGTTCACCGAATGATGCCTGCCCTTGAACCGCTTGGCGATCTTGCGATACGCCTGTATCTCATCGGTCATGAGCGCAACGTCCGGCGATAACCTAACCAGCCCTTCCCATAGCTTCAATGGCCTTCTGCTGATCAGCCTCGGCATAAATCGTCGTGATCGCCGCGCTGCGGTGACCGAGGATGATACGGGCGGTCTCCAAGCCGAACTCCTTTCGCAGGAAGGTCGCGGCGTTGTGGCGAAGTTGGTGCGGGTGCCAGGAGGGAACGCCTGCGCGTTTGCAGGCCCGCTCTATTGCGCGCCGATAGACGCTCACACGGTACATCTTTCCAGGAGTTCGCTTCGGCCTCTGACTGCGGTTCGTGCCCGGTCGATTGCCGCACGACATCGGAGTCTTCCGTATCGAGTGCAGGTCGGCGCGCCTTGCTTGATCTGCTTCGGCCGGGGAGAAGCAGTAGGCGTCGACACGGCGCTTTAGGAACGGGCGAAGCACCGCCTGCCCTCGTGGGCCGATGTACACCCTTCGCTCATGCCCGTGGTGGGCCGTCTTGTGGCTGGCGGGGGCGTAAACCCAGATCCGGCCACCCATGTCGATTTCGACCGGGCGCAGGGTCGCGATCTCGCCGGAGCGAGCCGCCGTGAGCAACTGGAGCTGCACCATCGCCCACACTTGTTGGCTCACGAAGGGACGGATTGCGTCGATGTGCTCCTGTGCTGCGGGCCGGACGGGCTTGCTTTCCTTTGCCTCGCAGCGACCGCGTCGAAGCCCGTCGACGGCCAGCAATGCGTGGAACGCCTCACCAGGAATCAACTCCTCGCTTGCGGCCCATTTGAAAACCCGCCTGATCCGGCTGATTCGACAGTTGATGTTCCGCCGGCACAGCTTCGCCTCGATCATTTTCTGACGGATGGTGCGCAGGGCTCGTGGTCCGAATTCGACGGCGCGAGCCATTCCATAGAGCTCCTTCACCTGCCTGAGGGCGTCGCGAATATTGTCCAACTCGCGAGAAAGCTGCCCTTCTGAATTGCGGTAATACCTCTCCGCGTGCAACCAGTAGCGCGCGATCAACTCCTTGACCGTAATCTGGTCTTGGGCTACGCGCAGCTGCCGCCCGTTGGCCATCCATTCAGCGACCATCGCGTGGTACTTCCGTTTCGCCTCCGGCGCCTCGTGGAAGCCGAGGTAGAAGCGCTTGCCGGACAACTCGACATACGCCTGCTGGGTGGCTTTGTGGATTCGGAACTTGGGGACTCGTTGAGATGCTTGGGCCTTCACGACCGTGCTCCTTGGGTGCCGCGTGTACACTACACGCGTCTTGCCTCGGGTTACGGCCGCTCCGCCCAATAGGCGGGTCCTCGCAACTAGCGAGGTCGGCGTTATTTACGAGTATAGCGGGCGATGGGATTCGAACCCACGACGTCCAGCTTGGGAAAATCCTGGGAATCCCGTGGCGGAAATCCCGAAAGTTCTTTTCTGCCAGCAGCTTAGCAACCTGATTCGCGTTTCGCAATCCTTCGCACGGCATCGCGTTTTTTCGCGTGAGAACGCGGTATCGAAAGCTAAAAGCGGTATAAAAACGGTAGAGCCTTTTGGGTGCAAAACCGACAGGTCACGGACGCTGATCCGCGTCACGGCGGGAGCCGTCTAGCCAACAGCTTCTGACGGCGTCGATGAGCAGCCGGCTCCCGCAGGTCCCTTCGGGTTGATAAACGCTCGGGCGAATGCCCCGAGCCGGAGCGGTCTGCATCCCGAAAAGGCTGCCCGGCGCTTTGCGCTGACAGAGTGAGCCATCTACTCAGGGTGAATTTGCCGCTCATACATCGACTACGGAACTATCCGCGCTTTGGTCGGCAGGCACAACTCGATGTTGAGTGTCGCTCGTTTCAGTCTCCGTCGGCGCCGGCTTCTTCAGATCTGGCGGAAGTCCGAGCTTGTGAAACAGGATGGCGTTCCGTTTGCGCGCGTCGGATATCGCTTTTTGATACGAGATCACCTCAAGGTACACCTCATGGGTCGTATTGAAGCCGATGAATCCTTCGTCATCGGGAGTGACTTTCAAGCCGGCATCCTCAGCGTATTCTCGCATTCTTGCTGTGAGATCACACAGAATGTAAGCGTAGAAGGGTGTCCCTGGTTTCACTTTGAGCGTGCGGCCGTCCTTCGTCACGGTTCCGGTGCGGATTGTTCGGACATAGCCGAACACTTGACGAATTGGGTCGCGATCATCGGTCATCGGCCGTTTGAACTCGATGATTACTGCAGCTCCAATATCGACGTCCCCTTCACCAAAGAAGAATGGCCGATCGAAAATAAGCAAATCCAGCTCCTTGCCGCTGTCGATCGTGATGGGGTCGATAGACTTCAACGGTTTGTCGGACGCTAGGTAGTAGTGGAACGCCAGCCGCTCATCAATGATCCAGAGGTTCATGCGATCAGGCTCCACGTCGTCTGACGTGGCGCGCATCGGAAAAATGACCTGGTGGATGTCCTTCTCGAAATGATGTTTCCCATCGGCCCGCAGCCTAAGTCGGTCAAATAGAAACGAGAGGATTGCCTTTCGATGCGCTACGTACTTCGCGAGTTGATCCCGGCCAACATCACCGAACTGCTCAAGGAATTGATCCAACTTCTTACGGTAGTCGTCAGGATCGTCGGCGGCCTCGCCAGCCTGGAGCAACTCACTTGCCTGTCTACGTAATTCAAATTCGATGGCTTTGGATCCCTGATATAGGGCGATGTCAATGTCGTTGGAAGATGCGCCGGGCGGTATTGCCGCGACGACTTCGGGCTTCTGTGTGACAACATGCCGATACCAAGGGGCCTGCGTTTGCACATATTCTGTCACGCGGCGGTCCTTCTCGGCCCTGATCGTCTGCGTGTAGGGATCAAGAAACTTGGCCGCCTCCGCGACGGAATGATCCACGATTGCGTTCCACGGAATTGCGCCGGAATGCGGGAGTGTGCTGTCCGCGATTTTGTCGAAATCTGTTCGTTCGGGGTTCACAGACTCATCGAGGGTAGAACTTGAAATATATCCGTGGTAAATAACGGCGGTGCCTGCCTCAGAAAGTGGCGAGCGCAGATCGGGAAGACGAGCATCCAGTGCCTCAGTTGCAACCGCTTGCTTATGAGCGCAAAAATGGAGTTCGTGCTTAAGGTCGCCTTGTTTCTTAAGAAGCAGGTGATTCAATTCGAAGTCGTTGTCATTGACCCTGAAGTGCGTGTGTTCGTTCTTGAGCTTGAGGTTGTCGAACCAATCATTCAGGACGATCTGAAAGCTCGTGTCGTCGTCTGTAAGCAACATCGTGGGCGACGTTGGAAGCGCTAGATACTGCACGAAGCGTCGAACTATGTGTCCGGCAATTGCTTCGGTGTGTTTGGGGCAATGATCCTTGAAGGGCGAGAGCATCCGCTCCAGCCTGACGACGGTCTTTCGGTGTGATCCCTTAGCCGACGTTGGAGTCTTGCCACCTGTACAGCCATCCTTCAATGTAAATGTGAACTTGCGATGTGCTTGTTCGCCATCATGGGAAAAGATACTGTCCACATGTGCGCGAGCGAAGACCTTTAACCACATGAAGCGGCCACGTCCTTTGGCACCCAAATGGCGTTTCAATTGTGAGAATGCGGTCTTGAATGAGTCGAAATTAGCTGTGTCGAAACCAATTCCGTTGTCAATAATCGTGAACCCTTCGATTGGGTGAAGATCGATTTTCTGCTCATCCTTGTGCCGTAACACTCCTTGGCTCTTGTCCCGGTGAATCATGATCTCGATCCGGCCCCTGACTTGACGATTGTCTTTGTGAAGCGTATGGATGCTGTGGATCGAATTGCTGATGGCCTCGTACAGAGGCAGCAGGCATTTTTGGGGCGGCGTAGGAGCTAGGGGAACGCTTCCCTGTACGAATCCCTCAAGGTCCATCTCCATCGACATACCTCGTCTCCCACGATTTCGGAGAATCCACAGCGAGCCTTACCTATACGTCGTCCGCCGATACGACCACGTTAAACGGCACGCCGAGCGTCTCGAAGTGCTTCTGCCCACAGCGGACTTTGTCGGCCTCGCTGGTGCGGAGTTTCAGGAAGTCCTTGGTTCCCTTGGTCTCGCGCACGAGGTACAGGGCCTGGCCGTCGTGCTTCACGATGGCCCAGTCGGGATTGTACTTGCCGACGGGCGTGTCAATCTCGAACCAGTTGGGGAGCTTGACGAACACCTTGATGTCCTCGCGCTGGTCCAGCTTGCGGGCGAATTCCCTTTCGACTTCAGAATCATAGACGACGTACTCGTACACCGAGTGCTGGACCTGAAGCGCCGTGAGGTAGTTGATTAGCTCCTCGTTCTTGAAAAGCAACATCTCCCACTCGGCGTCCGGACCTTGCCCGCCGATTTTCTCGTATTTGATGCCGTCCACAAGCAGTCGGTGAAGTTCGTGCTTGAGGATGCCGGCGACGGCGTCCATGAAGCGCTGCGGGTCCACGAAGAATTCAGACAGCCGGCCGGATTCTTTGAGAATCCGGACAAGCGACGAGCGGGTCAATTCCGTCTCGTTCTGGAGGTACGCGAGCACGTCCGGCACTGGCCGGTTGCCAAATGCGACCTGCTCCTCGGCGGCGCTGATGGCAGTCGCAGTCACGCCGCCCCGCACAACGCCCACCTGCCCGGCCGTCACACGGATTCTCGCCGCCTCGATCCTGGGCATCTTCTTGATCGTGGCGACGGCGGCGCCGACAAGCTCGTCGGTCTTGAACTCAACACGGTACATCGTCTTGGGCTTGATTCGATCCCACAACGCCTTGAATTCCGGGCTGATTTGCACTTCCTTGCGAAGCCGGTTGGGGCCTTCCTGCTTCTCGCGGCGGATGTGCCGCTCGATCTGGTAGCTCGCGAGCAGGTCCACGACAGCGGGGGCAAGTTCCTTGTGCGGCGCGGGCAGTTCGATCTTGAAATCCGGCCGCTTGGGGTCGAATGCCGGCTGCAAGCGCCCTTCCCCGTCGATCATCTTCTGCCCGACGAGCGACTTCTTGATCGCCTCGGCGGCCTCTCGGCCGATGGGCTTTTCTTCGCCTTCGATGACCTGAGTCAACCGGGCGATGGCGGTAATCGGCACCTTGCCAAACGTAACGCCGCAATCGTCCTCGTATTCTGTCTGGAGCGCCTTCGCGAAGTCCTCATAGCTCTCGTTCGCCATGACGAACAGTTTGTTGATCGAATCGTCGAACACACGCTGCCCGTGTTGGTTGACCGGCAGGCGCAGGCCGCGGCCGATCTCTTGTCGCTTCTTGAGCGCGGAGCGCGTCTCATTCAGCGTGCAAATCTGAAAGACGTTGGGATTATCCCAGCCCTCGCGAAGCGCCGAATGGCTGAAAATGAAGCGCAGCGGCTCTTCTTCTGCGAGTAGCCGCTCCTTGTCCTTCATGATGAGGTTGTAAACCTCGTCGTCGGCTTGGGTATCGCCGCGCGTGTCTTTCAGCACGCCCTTCTTGTCCTGGGCGAAGTAGCCGTCATGCAGCTTTTCGACAGCGTGCTTGAACAGCGGCAGTCCCTTGTAGCGTTCCTCCTTGGCGAATTCGGCGAGCGCCGCTTCAAACGCCTCGGCAAACTTTCCCATCACCGGCTTGCCGTCTCCGTTGTAATCGCGGTAGTTGGCGACTCGGTCGATGAAGAACAGGCTCAGCACTTTGACGCCGCGGTCGCGTAGTTGAAGTTCCTTCTCCAGGTGCTTCTTAATCGTGTGCTTGATCTGTGCCCGCCATACGTCGTCGCGGAGGCCGCCGATTTCTTCGCCGAGCCGCATTACGCGGCCGCTGGTGAAGCGGATGTACTCGCTGCCCGGTTCGGCGTTGATCTCGGCAATCTCGAATCCCTGCCGATAGGCGGCGCGCTCCTCGGACACCGAAAACAGGTCGGCTCCGTTCTTCACCGTGACCGACTTTTCCTTCGGGCCGTCTGCCGACTGGACGTGGATGCGGAGCTTGGCCTTGATGCCGGGCTTGTAGTCAATCTTCTCGACCCGGACGAAGGCATCGTTGGCGCCGCCGTCGGCAACGGCGCTGCCGACCACGATCTGCTTTACGAGCCGAAGCTCGAAGGCCCGCACAGGGTCGAGCCGGTACACAAGGTTGTACGGATTGCGGTGGGTCGCAGAGTAGCGGAGCGTGCAAAGCGGATTCAGCGCCCGGATGGCCTCCTGCGCCTTCTCGGTCGAATCGACGCTTTGCGGCTCGTCGATGATGACGATGGGCCGTGCCGCCTGGACGAACTCGATCGGCTGCCGGCCGGAAAGCCGGTCGCTTTCCTTGTAAATGACGTTGCTCTTCTGCTCGGCTTCGGTACCGGTGAAGTTCTTGCGAAAGGCGTCGATGTTGATGACGAGAATCTGGAGCGTGTTGCTGATGGCAAACTGCCGTAGCTTATTGACTTTCTTGGCATCGTAAACGAAGTGCTCGAAGGGCAGATTGTTGTAGATCGCCCGGAAGTGCTCGGCGGTAATCTCGATGTTCTTGAGCACTCCCTCGCGGATCGCCACACTGGGCACGACGATGATGAACTTCTGGAAGCCGTAGCGGCGGGAAAGCTCGAACACCGTGCGGAGATAGACGTATGTCTTGCCGGTGCCGGTCTCCATTTCGACCGAGAAGTGCGGACAGGCCCTGGCGGCATTTGCCGGGCCGTCAAACAAGTCCCACGCCTCCAGGGGCGCAGCCGTGTCAGGCACCTCGATATCGTTGCGGGCTTGTATGGTGCGGACGTTTTGCAGCAGCTTGTCGGCCGACAGGAGCATCTGGTTTCCGACGCCAAGCTCGGTCCGCTCCTGGCCGGCAAGCAGGTCGCCCGCCGCGCCCCAATCGCCCATGTTGATGACGGCGTATTCCGGCGCGCCCTGCGGCTGGCCGTCAAACACGTCGGTGAGCGCGGCAATCGCGTCAAGCTGGAACGGCTGGTTGGCGTCGAATTGCAGTTTCATGGGCTTCAGCTACCAGTTTTCTGAGGCAATGGCCAGTTCGGCGTCGAACTTGAACTCTCCAATTTTCTCGGAGAGTTGGCGAAGCGCCATGCTCCTCGAACTATTCGAATTCTTCGAATAGTTGCCCTTGGCCTCAATCGAGCTTCCCTGAGATTGTCGAATTCGGGCATCGGGTCCTCGCGGGTCACTTGTGAATAATCATGCAGTGAGCCATCAGAATGGAATCTCCGTCTCGGCAGGCTGCGGCAATACCAGCTCGTTGTCGCTTACGATCCAATCTTTCCCAGTCCATTGCTTCAGGAGCGGACGTAGCAAGTCCATTCCATCAAATGAGTATTTGTTTTGGGGGTTCGCGCGATATGCGGCGAGCAGCCGATCAACCTGAGTTGCGGAAAGCTCCCGAAACGTTGCAAGCAGATGCTTGATACTCCACGCCGATTCTGCCCAACTACGCGATTGAGAATAGGCAGCAATGGCGCACTCGAACAAACGCGATTGGTCCGAGAGGCGCTTGCCGAGCAAGTCAAACACCTTGAGCGCAATCGCGTCGGTCTCCTTCCAGGAACAGCCGCCAAGTCCTTGTCCCTTTCCCATGAGTCCGTACGGGTCCAGGCCAAGTCTCACGGCGATGAGGGGAACGCCGCGGCCGATTGCGACTCCCACCTCCTGATCGGTCCAGTTGCTGTCGTGGAAATCGGCGGACAACAGGGCTACATGGGCATCCATGCTGAATAGCGCTCGCTCAATCTCCTTTTGCCATTCCTGCGTCGGCTCGATGTCCTCATGCGCTACAAAGGCGCCGATCCCGCATTGGGCAAGGGATTGTTTCAATTGAGAGGTCTCAACCTTGACGGTCGCCTTGTGGCTCAGAAATACGCGCACGTGATACGGCCCCCAAATGCGCTTGAGCGCGTCTGCTGGCACAGAGTGTGAAGCCATCGGCGGCCGATAGACTCCCGACTCCTCCCGCCATCGATCCTGCTCAGCGGTGCTCATCTCGATGAACACCTGGCTCACATGCTCATTCCGGGTGTTGTCGAGCTTGTTCAGGTCTGACGCGATCCGCGACTGAGCCTCGTCCTTCGTATCAATGAGGCGCAGGAAAATATCCTCGGGAACGGTAAGAGTGACGGCATGGCCGTAAGTGCCGCCATCCCAGTTGTCATAGTCCCAGCCTTCATGAATTGACAGGACACCGTTTACGACGATCTCGCGCAATAGCGGCTCATTGGCGCGCTCGTATAGCCTATTCAGAGTTGCAAGATATGCATCCACGCGGCCTGGAAGGTCGAATTTGGGTTGCTCTTGTGCCATTATCAACGCGCCCCTCCTACACGGTCTTGAAGCTGGTGACGCCCTTGGTCTTGAACGTCTGGACGGCGTTGGCCTTCAACTGGTCGTTGCCGGCGAAGCCGGCGTCCAAGCAGACGACGCGCTCGGGCTTGGCGTCGGCGATGGCGCGGATCAGTTCGAGCGTGAGCGCCTGCTCCAGGCAGATAATCAGCGCGCCGCCGGCGACGATGTAGACGGACTTGCCGGCAATCGCCTTCTTCTCGACCGGCGTCGTCAGCGGGAAGCCGCTCTTCAGCAATAGTTCATACAGAATGTCGTCCCCAGTGCGCCCATCCCGAATGTGCTCGACGTGAAGTTCAAGTTGTTCTTGAAGTGCTTCGGCCTCGTGCTGAACGCGGGCATCCCATTCGGTGAAGCTCGATTCCGCCAGCTTGAAGATACGGAATCCAAGATCTGGCTTTGTGCCGGCGTCCATAGCAAGTCTACCGGCGTTCTCGTCGCTCACCTTCTTGATGACACGCTGAACGCGCTCTTTGCACATGTCGGCGATAGTTTTCAACGTAGGCTCTGGTGTCGGGAGCGGCTCGGGGAGTTGCACCAGGATGAACTGGCGATTGCCACCGTCTTCTCGATTCTGCTCAATGACCGCTTGGCCGGTGGGTCCGCTGCCGGCGAAGAAGTCAAGAACGATATCGGGTTCTGATGTGCTGGTTGCGATCTTGATGGCCTGCCGCAGGAGTCTGGACGGCTTAACTGAGTTGAGGACGTTTTCGCTGTGTTCGAACTTGACCAGGCTGAGCAGTTCTTCCTTCGCTTCCTGCGTATGTCCAACTAGCTTGTAGTCCCAGAGCGTTTGCGGGACGACCCCTTCCTTTACTTCAGTAAGAAACCTCTTCAATCGTGGGACGTTATCGCCGGACTCGCCCCACCAAATCCGTTTGTCACGATTCAGTTCATCAAAACGCTCACGCGAAAACCGCCAATATGTCCCTTTCGGATTCGAGAACTTCTTTCCGGTCGGGCTAACAACCTCGTACTCGCCTTTGCTGTAATAGTTGCGGGCCTGCAACGCCCCCGAGAGCCACGGCCCACGCGGATCGTTGTCGGGGTTCATGTACCGTGCTTTGATCTCCTCAGATCGTGGCAACAGGCTTGGCTCCCATGAGTCCTTTGACCGTGCGTAGACGACAATGTAGTCATGGTCTTCCGAGAAATAGGCTGCGGTGTTTTTGGGGGAGAACATCTTCTGCCAAATGACCGTCGCCAGGAAATTTTCCTCACCGAACACTTCATTACATAGCTTGCGAAGATTGTCGTATTCCTGGTCAGCGATACTGATGAAGATTGCGCCGTCATCGCGAAGCAGATTCCGGGCGAGATATAGCCGCGGATACATCATGTTCATCCACTTTGAATGGAAACGTCCATCCGTGTCGCTATTTGTCCCGAACTTGCGGCCCTCCGTATCGACCTGACCTGTGAATTCGAGGTACGTCCGGAGCGATTCCGAGAAGTCATCTGGGTAAATGAAGTCGTTGCCGGTGTTGTACGGCGGGTCGATGTAGATCATCTTGACCTTGCCGAGATACGACTTCTGCAAGAGCTTGAGGACCTCCAGATTGTCGCCTTCGATGATAAGGTTCTCGCTCGTCTCGAAGTTGACGCTCTCCTCCGGGCACGGGCGAAGCGCGGCGACGCTCGGCGTCTGAATGGTCTTGAAGCAGTCGGCTTTGCCCGGCCAGTTCATGCCGTAGCGCTCTTTGCCCACGTCCACGCTTTGGCCAAGGGCGAGCTTGAGCCGCTCGAAGTCGAGCTTGCCGCCCTCGGTGCGTACTTCCGGGAAGAGCCGCAGCAGTTCGGCAATCTTCTCGCCCGCGATGTCGTGCGAGCGGAGGTCGAGTTTTTCCGGTTCGGTCATTTCCCAGTGTCCCCTGTCATTGTCGTTCTCACTTGTGGCTACCATACATCATGCGCGCTTGCGCGGTCGGTGCTTCTTCCATACGTCATCAATGGAAATCTGTGGAAGAGCATCGAGAACCCGCTTGATAGCCTTTTGCGAATAGCGCTTAAACGTTGACTTGCCAATGGTGATTTGCTTAAAGCACTCAGCGTCACTTTGGAGGTCAAGCTCTCGGATCACCGCGGTAGTCTTGGGCGCTGATAGCCCGACACTCGCTGCAAGTTGGTCCAGCCCGAGATTATAAAACCCGAGTTCATCCACGCGCTTGACAGCGACGACGGACGCGCCTGGCGTTCCCTCTGGAACCAGCTGAACAGGTATTCCTTGCTTTTTCGACAAGCGCAATGAAAGGGTTGGGCCATTGCCAGTCGCCGAGAGCTGCACGGCTGCCGCTCCATGAAAGACCTGCTGCCAATTGGCAGCGCGTGACAAATCTCTTCCCAGCTTCCGCAGGTCTGACGGCGATGGCTGGCTCTTCTCGCCTTTAATTGTCGCGTCAAGAATGGCCAATGGTCGAAGACGAGCCTGTGCCTCAATGCCTCGACGACTGTGTGGGCCAAGGAGCTTCTTGATTTCCGCGATTTCAGAATCAAATAGCGCCGTTAAATCAGTCGGTGGGGATGTAGATACGGGGAGCACTCGTTCAGGAAGACAATCGCGTAATTCTTGCTCAAAGACTGCCTTCAGTAGATCGCGAAATAGGGTCACGCCGGCCTGTGCGTGCATGTAGAGCTGGCCTTCGGAAACGTCCAACAAATGATGTTGGGCTGCATCACGGAGCCCATTGATGGTTTGCAGCACAAGGGCTTGCTCATCGGAAAGAAACTTGATATCGCCATCGCTGAGACCTCGGCGCACGCAAGCATCGAAACCTATCGTCTCTCGTGCACGCTTATCCCGAATGCGACCACCTTGCCGCAGGATGCTTGCCTTCAATAGCATTTCAAATGCGTGGTCCAACAGGATCAATACCGCTTCAGTTCGGCCACGATCGTGCGGCCTGTTGAAGAATTCAATGCTCAGCAAGAGAGAGTCACAAGCCTTTCCGAGCAATAATGAAGCCTCCCGTTTCATAGAATCCTCCAGCGGAGCGAGAACAACTCGGCGCATTCGGTCTTCTGCTCCAGCCGCCGGCCGATTTCGTCGAGCAAGCCGTCCTTCTGTCGGTCCACCTCCCGGCTGGCGGCGTCGTACGCGCGCCACGCTTCGTCGCGTTTGGTCTCCAGGCCACGGAGCTTGCGCTGAAGTTCGAGCTTTTCCGGCAGGTTGGGCGCAAGCCGCGCCGACTTCTTGGCTTCCTTGATGCCTTCGTCGAGTTCGTCCAGTTCCGCCTTAAGCGCCGTCCGGCGATCCTCGGCCCAGCGATCGAGCTTGTCCATTTCTGCGTCAAACCACTCGCCACTTTTGGCGGCGAGGCTTGAGAGAAGTTCGTTTTGCCGGCGAGCGACGGCATCGGCCAAGGCAGCCTGCGTCTTGGAAGGGACTGCCACGGCGCTGCCCGCTCGGCCCGGCAGGTCGAACAGCCGCCGGCATTGGCCGTCATCGAGCGACTCGCCCGCCTCGGTGAATCCGGCGAGTATCAGGTGCTCCTCGCTGTCGAGCGAACTGACGCTGAGACGCGAGCAGGTGAGCCAACCTGTCGTACCGACTAACGGGGTGAGGACGGCGATGTTTTTTCCGCCATTCGTCAGGTCGAACGTCACCTCGGCCGGCGCGACGGCAAGGGCCTTCGCCTGGGCAAGGATGCGCTGTGCGAGCGGATGGCCTATGCGGTAGGTGTTGGCATCTTCGACATGCTTGCCGAGTCGATAGGGACCGGGGTGGATGGTTTCACCGGGGAACGGGTTCTTCGTCAAAAAAAAGCTGTACTCGTTTCCGTCGAAGCGGGCGAAGCCGTCCAGCAAGTGCTGCGTCAGAATCCAAAGTCGTTCGTTGAAGCGGTTCAGCAAGCCGCTGCTTTGGATGCGGACCTTTTCGACGACTTCCTGGTCGAAGTTGTCGAGCAGTTTCTCGCGGGCATCCTGCTGGCCGGCGGCGATTTCGGTATCAAGCTCCTGTTGTAGCTGGTCAAACTCGAATTGAATCTGCATCGGCGTGCGGCATTTCTGATAGATGCCAGCGATGCGTTTCTCGAAGTCCACGCCGGATTCGACGGCGCCGAGCACTTCGTCGCTGGCGCCGAACACGCCGCTGAACAGGCGGAATTTCGTGTCGAGCAACTCGTACACGCGTTGATCGGCGGCGTTGTTCTTATTCAGGAAGTTGACGACCACCACGTCGAATTTCTGGCCATATCGGTGGCAGCGGCCGATGCGTTGCTCGATGCGCTGCGGGTTCCAGGGCAGGTCATAATTGACGACGAGATTGCAGAACTGGAGGTTTATGCCCTCGGCCGCGGCCTCGGTGGCGATCATGATCGATGCTTCGTCGCGGAAGTGGTCCACGAGTGCGGCCCGCAAGTCGGACGCAGGGGAACCGGATACGCGGTCGGTCCCTGTGTGGCGATCAAGCCAACGACGGTAAATCTCCTTGGAGCCGGGGTCGCTGTTCGTGCCGTTGAAGACCATCACCTTGCCGGCGAATTCCGTTTCTTCCAGGATTCGGAACAAGTATTCCTGCGTGCGCCGCGATTCGGTGAAGATAAGGGCCTTTTGCTGGATCGCGGCGTCGCCCTCTTGCGCTTTGGCGGCGGCAGCGAAACCTCGGCGCAGCGCCGTGAGCAGCACTTCGCCCTTGGAATTCTTGGCAATCGACTTGGCTAGCGCGTGAAACTCTCGGAGTTTCGCGGTTTCTTTGCGCATTTCGTCCAATTGGGCCGACGTGTATTTCGGCTTGTCGGGCTGCGGTTCTTCGTCTTCGTCCGGCTCCCATTCGTCGGCCAGTTCGTCGATTTCCTCCCAATCGTCAACCAGTTGCTCCGGCGGCGCTTCGACGGCTTCGGCATCTCGCGCCGCCGTTTCCAGCTTGAACGCTAGGCCGCTCAGCGTGTCGGAAATGGCGTAGGTCGAAGAGGCCAGCAGCTTCCGTAGGATCAGCGTCATGAGCGTTCGCTGGCTGGCCGGCAGCGCGTAGAGCGCAGGCTGCTGGAGGTATTGCGTGACAAGATCGTAGAGCCGTTGCTCCTCGGGCGTGGGCACGAATTCCTGCACGAGCGCGTGCCGGTTCGTGTACTTGACGTATTCGAGAACCTGCTTGCGGAGCGTGCGCTTGCAGATTGGCTTTAGGCGTTCCTTCAGGTTGGCGAAATCCTCATCATTGCCGAGCCGCGTGAAGCGCGTGCGGTACGTCTTGATATCGCCGAAGGAATACTCGTCGATGATGCTGACCAGGCCGTAAAGCTCCAGCAGGGAGTTTTGCAGCGGCGTCGCGGTCAACAGCACCTTGCGGAACGGTAACAGGGATTGCTTGATGGCGTTTGCGATCTTATTTGTCGGCTTGTAAACGTTGCGGAGCCGATGGGCCTCGTCGATCACGACAAGGTCCCATTGCGTCTGCCGAACATACGGCTCCATCTTGCGGGCGAATTGATAAGAACAGATTACGACGGCATCCTGTTGAAACGGATTGAGATTTCCGGCGCGGATGCACTCGTTGAACGTGCGGGCCTCGAGGATCATGGAAGGCAGGAAGAACTTGTCGGCAAGCTCCTGGCTCCACTGCTTGCGGAGATTGGCCGGCGCGATGACGAGCAAGCGGCGGCGCAGCTCGGCCCACTTCTGTGCGATTAGCAGGCCGGCTTCAATGGTTTTGCCGAGTCCAACTTCGTCGGCGAGTATCGCTCCGCGCGAGAGCGGATTGCGAAAGGCGAATAGCGCCGCCTCGATCTGGTGGGGATTCAGGTCCACCTGGGCGTCGGAAAGCACGGCCGTGAGCTTCTCCACGCTGTCGGAAGCGCAGCGGCGGGTCAACTCGTGGGCGATGTACTTGGCGTGGAAGTTGGTCATGCGCGGTGCGCCTCCGCGGCCGTGTGGCCAGTGCCGCGCTGCTTCCGCGCCTTCTTCCGTTCGCTGGTCGCTGATTCCTCAAGCCAATACCGCCAGCCGTCACCACCACGCTCGGAGCGAATTTCGTGCCCACGCTGGCGGAGTGCCGTCACGTCACGGGAAATCGTGGGTATCGAGACGCCGATCTCCTTGGCAATCTTTGGCGTCGAGAACTTGCCTTTGCGGATCAGGCGAAGCACAGCCTCAAGTCGTCGTTCGATTTCATAGGATCGCTGATAGAACACCCTGCCGGCCTCCTGCTCCAGAATCTATCTATCGGAGCATGATAGACATGTCAACCGCCGCCTTGAATCGGGATTCACGCGATGTTCGTAGCGCTGCCCCAGCACGAAGAAACCCCGGCGGGTGCGAGCCGCCGGGGTGCGGTAAAGAATCAAGCGGCGTGCGCCTGCTGTTCGGGCGCGTGCAGCGCCGCGATAATGTCGGTGGCGGTGCGCTGTATGCGGTCGATCGATGCGGCCAGCGTGTCTGTATTGCCGTCCCAGACCTGGATGAGTGCCTCTACCGAGTTGAACGTCGCTAGTGAGCTTGTGAGCTAACCGGTAAGACCAGTTGGTAAGAATCGCGGTCGAATCGCCCTTGAGAAATGTTTTGGCTAGAACCACAATGCAGCGCAATCCGCGCGGTCCGTCAAGACGTTTCGCAACTGGCGATCGTGGGTTGAGGCCATCTGGGACAACGGAATCATGATAGCGCCTGACTCCCGTAGCGGTGGACGCCTTCTTGCCTTCATGGGTCTGCCCGGATCTGGGAAATCAACTACCGCCGCGGCGCTGGCGCGACTGATTCGTGGATCAACACTGTACCTTGAGCCGGAGGAGCCTTCCTGGCCCACGGCGGTCATGCGACGCGATGTACTCGGCTGCTTCTCGGCCATAACGTGGTTTCGGGCCATGCGGGTTCCCCAATTGTATACTGCCGCCACTGATAGACGAGATGGTAAGTTTGCGATTGTAGATTCCTACTACGATAAGCTGATCTCCTATTACATTGAACACCCCCATCTGAAGTGGCTTATTCCTCCTACGGAGCCCTACTTGCGTGTACTGAAAGAGATGAGCGCCATCGACTCCCAACTTCTGCCGGATGCGGACTGTATTATATTCTTGCAAGTGACACTCGATCAATGGAAGGCGCGACTACGACAACGCGGGAGAGAGATGGATTCCGATGCGTTGTTCCTCTCGAGCTTTCCCACTCAAGAGGCGTTTCTCGCGGCATCAAGGACCTTTTCGGTGAACTCTGGGGCATCGCTAGTGCTAGTTGACGAGGGGCTGGATTCACCAGAGACCACGGCCATCCATATTATTTCGCAACTGCGTCGCCTCAAGCTTGTGGAGGACGCGGGTTCATGAACTCCCAATGGATCATGGATGCCTATCAGGAATTAGATTCCCTAGGCGAGCTATCGCCACAAACAACCGATGCATTTACGGATACGTGGATTTCCGACGCACAGTGCATGACTCTTTGCGTGAAGCTTCTCCGCAAGAATCGCACAGTTAACGAGGATCGGCTGTTCCAGCGTCTGATGGCGCAGTACGATTTTGTTAGACATTGCCTTTGCTTCGCTTATCCAGAACTACTATCGCCATCACATGATGCTCCCACACTTCCCGTGTTGAGCGCTTTGGTCCGCCCGAATGAACTTGATCTCCTCAAACGTCTTGTACTTCATTTGGAAATCGGCCACACCTGCTTTTCTACGTTCTTGCATGGGTTTCTGAACGGCAATACTCCACCGTCTGTCGTTTCTCTGGTTCTTGCGTTGATTTGCGTTGAAGGACTTTCTGATAGCGACACGGCTGCTCTAACGCTGGCGATGACGGGTACAGGTCTTGTTTTCGACGCGCGACCATTTGCGGAGCGCGCTCGCACTCGAATAATACGTAGATATCCCACGGGAGGGATCTCTGAAAAGGTGTCATTGATACTGCCGAGCCTGCTTGCCGCATCACAGGAGAGATTCCCCGTAATGACTTCAACGCTTGTGGGGCGATCATTAGGCCACACAGGGGGGACATGGGACAAACTGAGCGTGATTCCCGGCTTTTCGTTTGCGAGCCCCGGTGACGATATGGAACGGCTACTCCAAGAGTGCGGGGTAGCAATGTGCACTACTGGACCTAGGGTGTGCCCGGCAGATCGCGAGCTTTACCTGCTGCGCGGCGAAACGGGAACGGTGGCCTCAAAGCCGCTTATTGTCTCAAGCATAGCAAGTAAACATCTTGCGTTACCCGTTCATCGAATATTGTTTGACGTAAGGTTCGGCGCGGGGGCATTTGTTGGTCCAGAACGGGAAGCAGTGTCGATCGGGGATAGTTTGGCGCAAGTCTGCTCGAATTCGGGAATGGCCATTGACATCAAGTGCTACTCTAATGACCAGCTGACAGGTTCGGGGGTTGGGAATTCCGTTGAACTTTGTGAAGCACTTGTACTAATGGGTAGTCAAGGGGACGATTTATTCGACGGCGAGTTGCTCGAAGTGCAACGACAAAGAGTGCTGGACCAGGCGACATTGCTGCTACATGCGGAGTGGCCTAGTGTCAGCGCACCCGACACAAGGGATTATCTCAATTCGCTCATACGCGATGGAGCCCCACTTCGGGCGTTTCATCGGCTTATGATGGCTCACGGAGTTAGTTGCTCGAATGCTGATAGGATTTGTGCCAACCCGCGATCGCTTTTGGAAGGCCTCGAATTTCGTGAAGTATCGGCGCGACTAAGTGGAACGATCGGCGTCATCGATCAAGTCAAATTAGGGAATGTCGTGAATTTTGGCTTTCGCGAAACTCCCATAGCGGGCGAGGCAGGCTCCAATCGGGGAGGCGCTGTCTTGAGAAAGAGGGTAGGGAGCACGGTCACCAAAGGCGAAACGATTTGTTTGGCGCTGGTTCCGCCCTCAACACTCGGTCAGAGCTCGCCCGAGCAAGCCCAAGAGGCTCTGGCTGATTGCTTTGTGGTGAAGTAGTCGCAGAGGTCCAAACTCATATGCTCCCGACTTCGAAAAGCACATGCGTTAAGCGATCTTCATATACTGTCAGTCTTGTGGCCTCTTCATAACGAATTCCAAGCTCATGACATGCGGCCCGGAGATTCTTCAACTGTATTGGCTTCTGACTGGGGTCGTGTAAAGAAACGTTCGTTGCGACGATTGCCATCAATGCTGTACGCAGCAACCTAATGTCAGCGGCTGGGCCGCTTTGGATTTGACTGAGGGTGTCGCAATTGACAATATTCCGAAGGTCGCTTATTCGCTCTCGAATCTGAGCCTCGATTGATTTGATCGTGACAATAATTTGCGCGGGATCAGCATTCACTAATCGGCGGAGTTGGTCAAGTACATCGCTCATTTCAGGCTCCTCTCTTCTCATGCAAGACGCGCGGGTTCCACAGTGCATCGAATTCTCGCTCATACGCGTGAAAAAGCCATGCATTCTTTCCCTTTTGCATCTCAAACGTCGGTGTGGCTTTACTTGGAAGGGATTGAAACTGCGGCCCGACAAACATCACATCGTCAATGCGGAAGACCATGGTTGTAAAATCCTCTTCCAGTAGGCGGATTTCAATGTTGGCGACCTTATTGTATTTCACTTTCATCGCTTCGATTGCCGTCGCAAAGGTACCAGCTGCGTGGCCTTCCGCTGCTTCCTTGGCTTTCGATTGTGCGGTGGCTGGGTTTACAACTAGAATTCGTACGCAGATTTTGCTATCTGCCTGCGCGCGATCAAGGAGCGTCTGTCCAAAACTCTCATAGAAGTTTCTCAAGGAGTATCCCAAGATGTCAAGCCTTTGCCATCGCTCGTGCATGAGCGTGTGGTAACGATCAAGGTCGCGGTGATCGAAGATAGAAAAAAGACCAGCCGCGGTCATAGCGTCGGTTCGGCGAGTGTCCTCGCGCACGACATATCGATAAACTAGCTCGAGGAACCCAACAAATCCGCTGGCAAGCAACGATGTTCCGATCGCGGGCTTAACCTGACCGCCAAGCAGAACGAAAATGGTTCCCGCTGCAAGAATTACGATCACGATTAAGCCAAACACTAAATGTCTGCTCAGAGGCATGATTCGGCCTGTGTTTTGAGAATCTGTGAATCGATCAGTAACGTAAGCACATCTTGGTGAATCTCTGCTGGGCTGCGCATTGCGCCGTTTGCCCCCATGCAAGTTATGGTACAAAATGCCTTTTCGCGAACGCTAAGAGTGTGGTACTCCGCTGCCACCATGGCTTGCAGATCAGTGGCAGATTCGTGTATATCTGTCATGCCGTTTAAGTACGAACGATCTTCGCCTCGCCGAGCATCGAGATTTCGACGCACAAACTCGAATGGAACGTCGAAGAAGACTGTTAGGTCGGGAACTGGAAGCTTGTTACACTCCCACTCAATGTACGAAATCCACTCCCGAAATCGATCCCTTGCAGTCGGGTCGCGGAGCTTCGCGGCTTGGAACGCAAGATTCGAGTACACGTACCTATCGATAACGACGAGCTTTCCAAAAGCCAACGAGCGATCAATGTGTCGTTTGGCTTCAAGCCGGTCGCCGGCAAAAAGCGCGGCGATCAAATATGGATGCACGGATTCGACGGTACCGAATTCGCCGCGCAGGAACATTGCTATCGCCTCGCCGTAGCCGCGTTCGTCGGTCCGAGGAAAGCTGAAGAAGTCATGCGGAGTGGTTCGGGAGTTCAGTGCGCGCAACAGCATCTTGACCTGCGTTGACTTGCCCGAAGCGTCAATGCCTTCGAATACCACTAGCTTGCCGCGCCGAAGGCAGTTTTCACTATCGCTTTCCATGGAATTACGATCTCCGACGATGAGTCCCTGCAATGTCCCAAGACCGGCCTTGATCATCATAGCAGCGTCCCAAGCGAGCCCTTCTGCTGCCGCCCAAAGGCGTTCGCTGCTCCCCGTGCAGCGTACGTTGCTGATGCCCTAACCGCAAGTCATGACTGCCCTTAGAACGATGTTGATTCCCTGCATGTAGTGCGATGCGGGCGTTCCAATCGCTATTGTTCTGATGGTGATGATGATGCGAGCGGACGGTCCATTGCGATCCTTTGCCCTGCTTCGTCAGCGTTAAGCCAGATTGCGGGTTTCCTCCCTTGGGTGGCCACCGCCACCCCGCACCAAACTGCGAGCTCTGCCGGGTCGATGCGGCAGGTGCCGATCCCTGACCCGGAGGCAAGGATGCTGGAAACCCAAGATTATCACGGGAGATTGTTTTGCGAAATGCCCCGTCAGCAAAGCGCGGGGGCTGTTGAATTCTGCCCGCACCGCTTAGTGAAAAGACGAAGCAGGCGCCACATCAGGGCATCACCCCGACCGACCATTTCGCCGGAGTCGGCCCCATTTGCGCGGCGTCAGTCCAAAAATCCGACTGGGTCGAATCGGCGATCACTTCTAAAAAATTGCCTGCTGGAAATAGGTGGCGGGTTCCGGCAAGCGCGGAAACGGGGCCGCTACAACCCGTCGCGCGGCTCGACGCGGGCGATCAGGGCGGACGGCCGGACGCTGAGGACGCGGCAGAGCCGGAAGAGCATCTGGACCGTTGGCGACTTCTCGTTCAACTCCAGCAGGCTCACGTAGTTGCGCGAGACCTTGGCCCTGGCGGCAAGCTCTTCCTGCGTCAGTTTCGCCTTCAGCCGTTCCTTGCGTAATTCATCGCCTAGCACATTGTAAAGGCTACGACTTGCATCCGGGGCGGTCTGCCAACTATAGTTGGAATACAGGCCTGTGCTTTCGGGTCCGGTCGATGATTCCGGTGATGGGAAACGGCCTCCTTCGGCCCCGCGGCACGCTGACGAAGGGTCTCCCCATGAATAAACCCGGCTTGAGCCTCCTTGGCGTCCTGATCGCTTCAACCATCGCTCCGTCTCTCTCGCTCGCTCAGCAAGGGGACTGGGTCCAGAGAATGCCCGTCCGCCGCGAAGGCTGCGCGCTGGCCTATGACAGCGCTCGCGGCGTCACGATCCTGTTTGGCGGGTTCACAACCGACGGGCTTGGGACCATCGGATATTTGCACGACACCTGGGAATGGAACGGCAGCCGGTGGACCGAGCTTCATCCGGCTTCGAGTCCTCCCGAACGCGCATATCACGCGATGGCTTACGACTCCGCGCGGGGCGTTGTCGTGCTGTGTGGCGGGCGTCAGGGCGGCGCCGGCTACTTCGGCGACACCTGGGAATGGAATGGCTCGACGTGGACGCAGCGAAATTCCGCGAGCAATCCGTCGGCACGCGCCAACCATGCGATGAGTTTCGATCTCGCCCGCGGCGTGACGGTCCTGCATGGCGGCGGGACATTCTCCTCCGCGCTGAACGACACATGGGAGTGGGACGGAACCGCATGGTCGCAGCGCGCTCCTGCGACGAATCCGCCGGCTCGGACAAATCACGCACTGGTCTTTGATCCGACGCGAAACGTCTCCGTCATGTATGGCGGGCTTGATCCCGGCACATCGTCGTATTTCGGGGATACGTGGGAGTGGAACGGAAGCACATGGACGCAGCGCTTCCCGCCGAACAGTCCTCCGGGAAGAGCGTTCCATGCGATGATCTTCGATAGCGTCCGCAACGTCACGACGGTTGTCGCGGGCAGGAACAGCGCGGGATATCTGAATGAAGCCTGGGAGTGGAACGGCTCGACATGGACGATGCGCAATCCGTCCACGCTTCCGGTCGCAAGAGGCTATGGCGCGATGGCGTTTGACTCGTCGCGCGGCGCCGGGGTTCTTTTCGGCGGGTACAAAGACATTCAGTTCACCGTGCACATCATGCTGTCCGACACCTGGGAATGGAACGGCAGCGATTGGGCGCTCAGAGTGCCGGATGCACCCCCGGCACGGTCGCAGCACTCGATGGCCTACGATGACGCCCGCGGGCGCGGTGTGCTTTTCGGCGGCTACAACATCAATACCGGTGTCATATTCTCGGATACATGGGAATGGGATGGGCGCATATGGACTCTTCGCGTTCCCGCTGCGAGTCCATCCGCGCGCCGATGGTCAGCGATGGCCTTTGACAGCGCCCGGAATGTCGTTGTGCTCTTCGGAGGTGGAGGGATTGGAGGCGGGAATAACGAAACATGGGAGTGGAACGGAACAAACTGGACGCTGCGAACTCCCGCGGTGAAGCCGTCCGCGAGATGGCTTCATGCGATGGCATTCGATTCAGCAAGAAACGTTACCGTGCTTTTTGGTGGCGGCGGGAATGGGAGCCCAGTACTTGACGACACCTGGGAATGGAACGGCACGACGTGGACACAGCGAAGCCCTGCGAACAAGCCTCCTTCCAGAGGGGGGCACAGCCTTGCCTTCGATAGTGCTCGCGGCGTCACAGTGCTGTTTGGAGGCGAGGCTGCAACATACTTTGGCGATACCTGGGAGTGGGACGGAACCAATTGGATACTGCGCGGCCCCGCGATTAGCCCCTCCGCTCGCTCTCGCCAAGCGATGGTTTATGACGCTTTTCGAGAAGGCACAAGGCTATTCGGAGGAGTCGGAGCTTCCGGTCTGCTGTCCGACACGTGGGAGTGGGACGGCATCATCTGGACAAATGTCTCGTCCAGCGAAGCGCCTCGCGCTCGCAATGGGCACGTTATGGCTTACGACAGTACTCGGCTGAATACAATCGCCTTCGGCGGGTGGACAGGCGGGAATTCCAGCGACACATGGACGTTTCCGTTGCACCTCCCGGACGGGGACATGGATGGCAACGGTGAAGTCGATGGTCTTGATATTTCGCCCTTTGTAGCCGCACTGTTCGCGGGCTCGAGCACGCCAAGTGACCTCTACTACGCCGACTTTTCTTCAAACGGAATCATTGACGTTGGCGACATCGAGGGCTTCGTGCAGGGGCTATTGAATCCCTGATTTTGAATAGGATGGCTCAGGAAGGCATCGAAAATGGATTCATGCTCCTTGGCACGCTGAACATAGCTTCTCCGCCTATACGGGCTTCCTATTGCGAATGAAAATGGTCTGGTGGGTTCTCTCCCCATCAACCGGTGTTTCACGCTTCCTTGAGGCCTCAAAACCCGATTGAAGGGGCATTCGCCTTCGGCGTGTGGAGTCTGCCCTGGAACGTGCTGTGCGACTTCTCATCCGCAATCGCGGTCGCGTCCGCTGCATGGCGGCGGCGGATGCGGGCGGTGACGGGTTCCTCGGCATCGAACCGGCGAAGGCCGGTGCGCTCCGGCGCGGCTTCAACGTTGTTCGAATCGGTAAGCATCTGGATTTTCTCGGCAATCTCGGCGGCGGACGGGGGCGCGGCTGTCCCCGGTTCCGCGGCGATCCCTGCGAGGGACGCCTTGAGCTGGTCGCGGAGCGCGGTCAGTTCGGCCTGGTATTTCTCGTGTGCAAACGGCTTTCCGATGCGTGCCTGATAGTCGCGGAGCTGCGACTCGGCGATTGAATGGTCCTGCTTCACACCGGCAATCTCGTTGCCGTAGGCGTTGCACAGCCGCTCCAGCGCGTTAAGTACAGCGCGCGGGCCGTGGCTGCCGCGAATGAGTCGGTCGTAGCGCGTTGTCTCCCCTTCAATGTACGCATCGGGCGGGAAGTCCCGATGCAGCACGAGTCCGAAGCGCATGCCGCGATACGTGCCGATCGGGAATCGCTGCTCTTCTCGCACGTCGCGCGGCAGCCTGTCCAGTTGAGCGCCGAGCGCGGCGACGGCCTCGTCCTTCGCATATTCTCGCCTGTAGATCGTGACCGGGTCGCGCGCGTGCGCAGTCACTCTCGTTTGATCGGCCGTCAAACTGGACAACCGGTTATTCAGCCGGGTGATTTTCTCGGGCAGGTCCTTCACGCTGCGGCGGGCAACGTACTGCTCATCGACGTGGTTTTTCTTGAGCAATGCCAGCCGCTGCAATTCAGCGTCGGCCTCGGCGAGCGTCAGCACCGCCGGGTTGCCGGAGGCAATGGCCTTGACCTCGGCGTAGGACAGTTCCTGGCCGCCGACATCCTCGGCGCGGCGGGCGGCGTTGTCGCCAGTGATGACCTGGCCGATGAATCGTGCCTTGGTTTCAAGGGCCTGCCACATGTAGGCGTCGAACGATCCTTCGGTGACGTAGCGATAGACGGCGACTTCCTCGTTCGTGTTGCCCTGGCGAAGTATGCGGCCTTCTCTCTGCTCAACTTCCGCCGGCTTCCATGGGGCGTCGAGGTGATGCAGGGCAGTCAATCGCTGCTGCACGTTCGTGCCCGTGCCCATCTTCTGCGTGCTGCCGATCAGGACGCGCACCGAGCCGTTGCGGACCTTTTCGAAGAGCGCCTGTTTCTTGGCATCGGAATCGGCTTCGCCGATGGCGGCAATCTGTGAACGGGGTATGCCGGCCTTGACGAGTTTCTCGGTCACGTCGTTGTAGGCGGAATAGCCCCACGGGGTCTTATGGACGCCCATGTCGCAGAAGATCATCTGTGTGCCGCGCTTTGCGGCGGTGCGCTCCCAGATGGTATGGACGTTCTCGACCAGGCGGTTCACCTTCGAGCCGGGGAAATCGGCCACGGCAGCGGAAAGCAATCGTGCGTCGGTGGCGAGCTTGCGGCCGTCGGTCGTGATGTTGAGCGCGTTGTCCTCGCGCGGGTCCACCTTTTCCTTTCGCAGGCGTTCGTAGCGTTTGACCAACTCGTCCTGCAGCGCGTGCTGCTCGGCGGACATCGGACATGCGACGATGATCGCCTTTCCCGTCTCCAGCCTCGGCGTCGGGAGTTTGAGCATTTCGGCCGTCTGCACGTCGGAGAATGCCCGGAACATCTGCTGCAATTCCGGGAGGTTGGTGAATTTCGCAAAGCGGCTGCGCGGGCGGAGCGATGCCCCGTCGGGCGAAATCTCCATCGTGTCGATGACTTCGCCGAAGGTCGCCGCCCAGGCGTCGAAGTGTTCGAGGCCGCGGCTCCTGAGTCCGGCCGGATCGAGGAACCGCTGCATCGTGTACATCTCGACCATCGTGTTTGACACGGGCGTGCCGGTGGCGAACGTGACGCCGTGGCCGGCGTGCTGCTCGCCCAGGTAGTTGGCTTTCATGAACACGTCGAAGGCGCGTTCGCTGCCGCCGGTCTGAATGCCGGCGACGCGGTCCATCTTGGTCGGCGTCTCCAGATTCTTGAAATAGTGCGCTTCGTCAATGAACACGTGATCGACGCCGAGCTCGTCGAATACGAGACCGTCGTCTTTCTTCTCCTCGGCGAGCAGGTTCTTGAGCCGTTCCGCCCTCGCGGCCTTCTGTTTCTCGATCTGCTTGATGATGTTCCGGTTCGATCCTTTCGCGCCGGCGTGCTCCAGCAGCAGGTCGTCATACTCGGCGATCTGCTCGGTCAGGAATCTCTCCTGGTATTTGCGGGACATGCCGATCCGCTCGAACGAGGAATGCGTGACGAGGATGCCGTCCCAGTTGCCGCTGGCGATCTTGGCGGTCAGCAGTTTGCGGCGGTCGCGCGAGAGGTCCTCCTTGCTGGCGACCAACAGTTTCGCGTTGGGATACAACTGCATGAATTCACGAGCGAATTGCTCCAGCAGGTGATTGGGCACCACGTACATCGGCTTCTTGATGAGTCCGGCCTGCTTCATCTTCATGCCGGTCGCCGCCATCGTAAACGTCTTGCCGGCGCCGACGCAGTGCGCCAGCAGCGTGTTGCCGGCGCTCATGCCGCGCCACACGGCGGCCGTCTGATGCGGCCGGAGCTTCACGGTTTGGTTCATGCCGGGGAAGTCGAGGTGCGATCCATCGAATATGCGGGGACGGAGGTTGTTGTAGGTGTCGTTGTAGATGCGGACGAGGCGCTCCGTGCGCTCAGGGTCGGTGAAGACCCATGCGCGGAACCGCTCCTTGATGAGCTTCTGCTTTTCCTTGGCGGCGAGCGTCTCCTCCTGGTTGACGACACGCTCTTCCTTGTCGCCGCGGTCGATCACGTCGTAAATGACCGGCGACTTCATGTTGAGCGCCAGTTCGAGCAGCGTCGTGCCGTTGGCGCGGGCGGTGCCGTAATCGGAAGTCGCGGCGACCGATTGCCTGGCTGCGTAGCCGGCGTCGAGGCTCCACACTGCGTCCTTTTCCAGATGGGAAACCGGTACGGCCTCGGGCGGAACCTGGAACAGCTCGGCGGCAAAGCGTTGCACGTCGGATGCGGGAATCCACGGCGCGCCGAGATTGGCGTCGATATCGCCGGGCAGCACGTCCTCGGGTTGCACCCGGCGCAGGGCCTCGGCGTTGCGGGCGTATTTCGGGCCGGCCTTCTCGGCGCGGGCGAGCCTGGCGCGGACGTTGCCGGAGAGGTAATCGTCCGCCGTCTTCCACTCCTTCGATTCGGGGTCTTGGTAGATCAGGTCGCCCAGTTCGGCGATGACCGACTTCTCGGGCTTGCCGTACAGTTCGGCGATAACCGGCAGGTCCACCCTGCCCTTCTGATTCAAGGCCACGAGCAGTCCTTCCTCGGCGCTTCGGACCACGGTGACGGGCGGCGTCCGGCCGACCACGTCCCGGCTCATGATCGCGGCCTTCGCCGCTTTCTCCGTCACCTCGTCGTAGTCTTCGAGGGACATCACCAGCATGGCATCGGGGTCTTCGATAAACTTGACCAGGTTGGGCCGGCGGCGGACGACGCTGCCGTCTTTGGTTTCACTGAAGCTGGTCTTGTTGATCGGGCCGTAGGCTCGGACGAACCGGTCATACACGCGGTTCAAGTCGCGCCGCGCCTCGTCGCGGTGTTCGCACGGCCAGTCTTCATTCTGCGATTGCAGCACGCGGCGGGCACAGTCGCGCAGTCCGATCAGCCCGGCCATCCGTCTGCCGGTCATCGTCCCGTCGGCCTTGAGCGCGGTGCCGCCGTACACCACCGGCACCGGCTTACCGCTTATCAGCTGATGGATGCCCTGGTTCTTTCCGACGAAGAAGCTCCCCTCGCCGACGTGCTTTTCGAGCGGCGGCGGCGTGAATGCCGGCGCGTCCGTCCCGGCTGCCCTGGTTGACTGTGCCGGCGAGAACTCCGGCAGTCGGCCGATTGCATCCTTCAGTTTCGCGGACAGATCTCCGTCGCCCTGGAGGCTGTAGCCTTCTCCACCGTAGAGCGTGTCCTTGCGGCTCCACCGACCGAGCACCATTTCCGGGTGATTGAGGAAGTAGCGATTGACCGGAACTTCGACGCCTTCGATTGCAAGCGGGGCGACGCGAAGCCAGTCGGTATCCGCGTGATGTTCCGGCTCGCCGGGAGCGCGTTTGCGCAGAAAGATGATGTCGGTAACGACCGCCGTACCTTCACGCTTGAAGGCGTCGGACGGCAGGCGTATCGCCCCGACGAAGTCGGCCTTGGAGGCGAGATACTCGCGGACGGCAGCGTTCTGCTTGTCGAGGGTGAAGTGCGACGTGACCATCGCCATGACGCCGCCTGGCTTCAGCGCATCGACGGATTTGGCGAGGAAGTAATCGTGCAGCGCGAGCTTCTGTCCCTGGTAATCGAGACGCAGGTCGGCGAACGGCACGTTGCCGACGACGGCGTCGATTCCGTCCGGCAGCTTCGTGTCGCGGAAGCTCTCGATGCGGATGTCCTGATCGGGATGCAGCGCCCTGGCGATGCGCCCGGAGATCGAGTCCAGCTCGACGCCGATGAAGCGATGGCGGCTGCTCCCCTGGCCAATGAAGTTGCCGATGCCGCAGCCGGGTTCGAGGATCAGCCCGTCCTGCGGCGCTCCGAGCCGCGTGATGGCGTCATGAATAGCGCCGATGACGATCGGGGATGTGTAGAAGGCGTTGAATGTCGTCCGCTTTGCACTGTCGTACTCAGAAGGCGTCAGCAGCGTTTTCAGTTCATTGCCGAGTTTTTCCCAGCCGGCATCCTTGTAGCGGCCCTTCAGAGGGTCGGGGAATATCGACAGCGCCACGGGACCGAAGCCGGCGAACCGCGCCATCCCGTTTTTTTCGTCGGGCGTGGCGGGCCGCGCTTCCCGCTCGACGGTCTGAAGCGTTCGGATTGCCGCGATCAGGTCGCGGGCCTTCTCCTTCTCGCCGCTTGCTATCTGCACCGGCGCCAGACGTTCGGCCGGTTCTGTTGCCGGGGTTTGCGGATCGGCCTTTGGCGTCGGATGCGGCGTTTCAGTCGAAGTTGGAGACAGGTCGAAAAGCGTCGCCTCTCGAACCCACTTCAGCCGCGCCGCGTGCGTTTGCGGACGCGCGGTCTGCGCGCCTGCGACATGAGCCGTAAACGATGCTCGACTTCCTTCAAGCCGATCTCCAGCGCCGCGCCCGGCGCCTGCACCGGATCGATGCCGACCCGGCCCATCGTCAGCGTCGTCGTCAGTTCCTCGTGGCGAGCCTTCAGGTCGCCGGCGAGGCGATTCACCTCGGCCAGCAACTGGTGTTTGCGGCGGAGCCGGGCGTGAAGCCTGGGTCGCTGGCGGATGAGTTCGAGGACGATCGTTTTGTACTGCATCGTGATCTCCTTTGGATTTTGGGGGTTCTTCGAGGGCAGCGGGCGGGTCGTCGGACGACGGGAACGGCAGGAGCGGACCTTGTGGGGGACGCGGCCGGCGGGCCATGCCTACGGCCGTTCCTGGCAGCGGGGTTGATTTGCCATGCTCTGGCAGGCTCGCGTCATGCGTGTTCCCGAATCGTGAATACTCAACTGTCGGATAACACGCTCCGCGAATCAGCGCAATTGAAAAGCGACAACGGTATTCGTCACCGCAGATATCGCTGATTGGGTCTTTCGCGTCTGTACGGGCTTCCTATTGCGAATGAAGGTGGTTCGGCTGGCTCGAACCTTCTCCTGAATGCCCAAACGGCCTTTCCGCAAGCTCGAAGTCACGGCTCCTGTGTCAATCGCGCAACACCTGTCATATCGGTGTCGCCTTCTCGTTGCGATCTGGCCTCTTATTCACTGAGTTATCCACAGGTTCGTCCTGTTTCGGGGCGGTTCTTGTCATGGTTGCAGCGGGCCGCCGCCGTCGCCAGCGCTTTGGGGGCGCGCGCCGTCGGCGGCTCATGTGCCCTATTTAGTAGTAAGAAAGAGCAAGGGCGCAAGTCGTTGATTTTCCTGAATCGGAAACGTCACGAATTGACGGGCGACCGTCACGATCGGACGGTGAACCGTCAAAAAGCACTTGCGCTTCTGTCGCTAATCTGCCAGTGTGCTGTCTGTTTACAGACAAATATGGAGGCTGAAAATGACGGAAGTGCGACAGATTGCGGCCCTGCCGGATAACCAGGTGAGCACCAAGCGTGGATTCCCGGTCTACCGGACGAATCCAAGTGTGCCGACGACCAATGGCATCACGACTCGGACCAAACGGTTTCAGGTGCCGGGTGGCAGGGGTTCGGTCATCGTTGATAACAGTAGCGGCGAGATCAAAGGCATCGGCGGCATGGGCTTCTGGTGGGAAGAGGAAGTGGACAGCAGCCGATTCGTAAAGATGTTCCTCGATGGCATCAAGCAAGCGGCGGACCTGTCGAAGACTGGTTTGCAGGTGTTCGAACTCGTCTATCACGAAATGCGCGCCAATCCGGGATCTGATGAAATCAAGCTGAATCAGTACGTCGCCAAGGATCACGGGATCAGCGATCGCACCTATCAGCGGGGTGTGCGGGAACTTCTTGAAAAGGAATTCCTGTACCGCAGCCCTTCCGACGGCGTGTTCTTCGTCAACATCCGCTTCATGTTCAATGGGGACCGGCTCGCATTCGTGCGGACATATCATCTGAAGGGTGCGAGTCGGCAACAGGAGCTTCAACTCGGGGATACGGCCGCCCTGCCCTCGCCTGTTACGGAAGCTGCGGATGCGCCTGTCATCGTGGGTCCTGTGATCGACGGCGATCAAGACAGGTAGCCGTTCGCCTTGAGCCACGGCTCGATGGCTTCTTCGAGAATATCCTGAAGCGTGTTCGGCTCCCTGCCCTCAAGCTGCCGCTCCAGCGATGCGCGCTTCAGCGCCCGCGCGAAGTCGTCGCGGATGCGCGTGCTGATCGGCACGCGATTGAGTGTCGCCGCGGCAACGACGGGCGCGGCCGGCTTGGGTTGTTCCTTCTCGCCGAAGACGAATGCCTTCTCCTTGGCCGTGTCGATCGGCGGCGGCGTTTCCTTGAGTCCTTGCGTGAGCGTGCGTCGTTCGGCCATGGCGATCACGTCCTATGCCTTCACGGCCTGGCGTGCTGCCGGCGCGACGGCGTCCGGCAGAATCTCGCGGAAGAGCGCTTCGGCCTCGTGCGCCGCCTCGCGGGCGCGGGAGCCGAGATTCCATACGACGGACCCCTGCCCCGGCGCGTCGGCGTAAATCTGGCGGAGTGTCATCGCCGTCGTTGCCATCGGCAGCGACAGTGCGGCGGCGGCATCCTTCATGTCCTGCGTCAGCCGGTAGTTCTTTCCGACCATGCTGAGGACGATCACGGCCTTCGGGATTCCGCCGCGAATGTCCTGGGCCTGGCGCAAGACTTCGGTCGCTTTAGCAAGCGCCCGGACCTCTAACATGCTGGCTTTGCAGGGAACAATCGCAAGATCGCCGCGCAGCAACAACGCGCGGCTCGTCTCGGTCTGGCTGCCCGGTCCATCGGCCACGACGTAGTCGGCATCCTGGGCAAGAATCGGCAGTTCATTCAAGATGATGTCGGGGTTGTCGAGGCGGACGGCTTTGATGTCCGGTATCGCCTCGCGTATCCATTCGGAAGATGACTGCTGCGTGTCGCAGTCGGCAAGCGTCACTCGATGGCCCTGCTCATGGAGCCACGCGGCAAGGTGAACGGCGAGCGTCGATTTCCCGACACCGCCTTTGGAATTCGCCACGACGATAATCATGTAAGACGGATAGCATGATTTCATGCAGGCTGGCAAGCACTATTTGCTGCCGGCATGCAAGCTCGCCGTCCTGCAAGCAACCTGTCAGGATTACCTGCCTGCAATCAGGCAACCTGACATGCCTGTCTGCTTACATTCAAGCAATCAAGACAGGTTGCTTTCCATGCGGCTTGCACGCCTGCCGTCCTTCCTGCTGTCATGCCAGCATGATGGCAAGCTGACATGCTTTCATGCAGGCTTTCACGGTGAAAGATTGCCGTAGCAGTGCTACGGGGAGACGTCTGACAACATTTTTTCGTGCGGTCTTATTCGGTGTACCACGTTCTTTAGCGCTTGAAAACGGATTCGATTCGAGCGTGATTTCAGGCGGTTCGTAGGCAGGGATTGCCGGGTGGTCGTTCCGTTTCGGAACATGGGGAAGGGCCGGATTGACTGCCGTATAAGGCCGTCGCCGTCGGGTTCTCACCGGCGGCTGGGACCCGACGCGACCGGCCGGGAGGCGAGGCGCTTGGTCACGCCTTCGCCGCACCCATCTGCCGGTCAGGCTCCGAGCCGGAGGGATTCTCTTTGTATTTCAAGGGCAAGCGGCGTGACAGGCGCGGTCACGCCTGGCGCGACCGTTGCGATCCGCACGGATGGTCCGATCAGGATTTGTCGGCGAGTCTTTCGGCGCAATTCTGCTGTCGCATGGCAGCCTCATCGATAATGGCCTGCATCAGGTCGAGATATGCCTCACCCTCCGGGCCGCCGAGTTCTTCGGCGTCCTGCATTGCGGCGAGCACTTCGTTGAAGACAAACCTCGCGGCGGGTGTCAGCTCGCGGGCACGCACCTGCGTACAGTAGGAAATCCGTTCTTTGTTGTCGGTCATAGGCTTACCTCTGAAACACCATGCACACGTCGTGCAGGCCGGGAATGAAGGATGATCGGTACACCTTCCGGCTGCTCGACGCCCCGTGGCTGAAACGGATGATGTCGGTGCAACACTGCCGCAAGCCCGCGTCGAAGGCAAGTCGTTTCGTGTGATAGACGAGGGACACGAACCCGGCCTGGCGGTCGCAGTAGTCGCCCATCAAGACGGCGAGTTTTCCGTTGGGCGTCAATGCGTTGGCGCAGTTGGCGATCACCGCCGCGTAGCGTTCGAGGAACGCATCGAGCGTCGGCGTGCGCGACAGGTCGCGCGAATCCGCCGCGTAGAGCTTCTGCCGCCAGTACGGCGGATGAATCCACACGAAGTCGAAGCGCTCGGCCGATAGCTGTGTCGGGTCGGCGGCATCGAATCCGCCGTGGATGTCCCTGGAATCGCACGGGATTTCCAGTTCTCGACACACGTCGCGGCAGGTGCCGCTGCCGCTCATCGGGTCGAAGACGGTTCGCGGCCGGAAGTAGAGCAGCAGGTCGCGAATCAAGTTGCCGCCGCAGTTGCCGGGATAGCCGCGGTCGCCGTATTCGCCGGCGCGGTCGAAGTGATACAGGCTTGTGAGCCTGGGCACCGGACTGCGGTTGACCGGAGCGAGCGGGAGTTTCGCATAGCGAGGCGGGGCGACTCGCGGCACGGATGCCGGAATTCGACGGGAGTAGAAGGGGTTGATCGTCATGTCGGCCTCCCTAAATGTGTGCATCGACGATGACGACGCGGCAGTCGGAATGGCACTCGAAGATGGCGCGGGCCTGGTCGTCCCAGTTCTCGTTTTCGGTCAACAGGATGGCCCACCAGCCCATGCGGCCGCGCTCGTGCCACGTTCCTTCGGGTGTGATGATGGCGTGCGGTATCTTGCCGCGCTCGATGGCCTGCTGCGTCGTGGCCGTGTTGTCCTCGACGCGCTCGCCGCCGGTCTCGATGTCGTTGATCCAGCCGTCCCATCGGCCGCCGATGACGTACCAGTCCCATTTGCTGTCCGGGTTGTACGTCGATAGCGGCTCGCCCTGGGCGTTGAAACGCTCGTGGACCTTCAGCCGCTCGCGGTAGCGCTCCTCGGGCGTCGTGCGACGCAGGTCTTCGATTTCCTGGCGGCACTTGTCGAGGTCGTAGTGCGGCTCCTTTCGGCTGACGATCAGTTCCAGCCGGCGGATGGTGTCGGCAATCTCGGTCGCGGCTTCCTGCGGCGAGTAGCAGACGTACGGGGGGACTTCGATGTGCTCGCAGAAGCGGTGCATCTGGCGTTCGATGAAAGCGGGAATGTCGGCCACGAACTGCGGCACGAGTATCGCTACGGTGTAATGGGTCATGTGAGAATCCTTTCTCGAAAAAGGGGGCGGGCCGCGAAGCCCGCCCCGGTTGAACAGCGGTTATTCCTTGTTTTCCGAAACGACACGCAGGGTGATGCGTCCGTCGAGCGGCACGGCCTCGATCTGAAGGTTGAAGCCCTTGCCGTCGGCGTGCGCCCAGGCGGCGCCGATGCGGGTCCAGATGGCCTTTGCGCCTTCGCGGTCGCGCACCTGGTACGCAACGTGCGTCGGGGTCTTGGACGGTTGTCCGGAAGTGTTCTTGGCGTCAGTCATGATTCGTCTCCTTTTCAAAGTGTCCGGCCGCGCCCATCGCGGCCTGATGGCACTGCAAAGAAAGCCGCGACAGTCCGGGGGCCTCGGCCAAGCGCAGCGCACCGGTCACAGCGGAAAATGGTGGGACCCTTCAGGGGAAACGATTTTCTGCTTGACCGGCCCGGCGGCGGCTTTAAGTGCCCATCAGCAAGGCCGCGCGGCGGGGCTGGCACGAAAAGGAAAAGACGAAGCCCTGATGACAAGGCACGACGGCAGTTCCAAGCGAAGCCCGATGCACGCTACAGGTGCAAAGCGAATGACAGGCGTCTGGACTCGCTCGCGGTGAGCCATGCGTCCCGCGCAGGCAGGGGTTGCAACCGGCGCATGCCGTGCATCAATGCGGGACGGACGCGCCTGCCTGTTAACGGGAAACGAGTGCTGTTCACCGTGGGCGGCCGCGGCTTGACACCTCTCGCGTGAAAGCCGTGAAAGAAACGCGCGACTCGTGCAGGAAGTAACTAATTCTCAACCATTGCGAAGTAGAATTGAGGCATGCTTCGCATCAATCAGAACACCGCGCCCGATGGCGCGAAGAGCTACTATTCGACCGCCGACTATTACTCGGAAGGTCAGGAGCTTACCGGGCACTGGCGCGGAGAAGGGGCGAAGCGCCTTGGGCTGTCCGGCGCAGTCGAGCAAAAAGACTGGGATGCGCTCTGCGACAACATCGACCCGAATACCGGCAACGCACTGACGCCGCGGCAGAATTACGGGCGGCGCGTCGGGTACGACTTCAACTTCCACGTGCCGAAAAGCGTGTCGGTGCTCTACGGTCTCACGAAAGACGAGCGAATCCTCGAAGCGTTCCGCGAGTCGGTCGATGCGACCATGCACGACATCGAAACGGAAATGAAAACCCGCGTGCGGCTTGCCGGCAGGAACGAGGACCGCACGACCGGCAACATGGTGTGGGGAGAGTTCATCCACACGACGGCGCGGCCGGTGGACGGCGTGCCGGACCCGCACCTGCACGCGCACTGCTTCGTGTTCAACACGACCTGGGACGGCATCGAAGAGCGGTGGAAGGCGGGCCAGTTCGCGGGCCTCAAGCGGGATGCGCCGTTCTTCGAGGCGGTGTTTCATTCGCGGCTGGCGCGGCGCATGGAGGAACTGGGCCTTCCCGTGCAACGGACTCGGCACGGCTGGGAGCTGGCCGGCGTGCCGAAGGCGGCGCTTTCCAAGTTCTCGCGGCGAACGGCGCTCATCGAAGAACAGGCGCGGGAGAGGGGCATCACCGATGCCGAAACCAAAGGCGAGCTTGGGGCGAAGACTCGCGAGCGCAAGCGCAAGGATCTGACCTTCGATGAACTCGGCCGCGAATGGAAGTCGCGGCTCACGCCGGAGGAACTGGCGGCGCTTGAAGGGATCAAGGCACGCGTTGGGATGGACAGCATCGCGGAGGATGACCGCGCCGCGGGCGACGCCGTCGCCAAAGCAATCGAGCATTCCTTCGAGCGCAGCTCGGTGCTGTCTGAACGCAAACTCGTGACGGCGGCGCTCAAACGCTCGTACGGCGCGGCCTCGGCCAGGACCGTCCTGCAGAAGCTCGGCGGCGCGAACCTGGTGCGCGGCGAACGTGACGGGGAGCAGCTCGTCACGACCGGCGACGTGGTCGCCGAAGAGCGGCGCATTATCGACTTCGCGCGTCAGGGCAGGGGCACTTGCCGCAAGCTCGGCAAGGGCGAGCACGTCTTCACGCGCGAATGGCTCAACGCCGACCAGCGAAGCGCCGTGCTGCACGTCCTCAACTCGCCCGACCGCGTCATGCTCATTCGCGGCGGCGCGGGCACCGGCAAGACTTCGATGATGTCGGAAGCCGTTGAAGCGATTGAGAAAAGCGGCAAACACGTCTTCACGTTTGCGCCTTCGGCCGACGCCAGCCGCGGCGTGCTCAGGGATCAGGGCTTCGCCGACGCGGAAACCGTGGCGCGGCTGCTCGTCGATGGCGAGTTGCAGGCGCGGGCCAGGGGGCAGGTGCTGTGGATCGACGAGGCGGGACTTCTCGGTACAAAGACAATGGGCCATGTGTTTGAACTTGCGAAGCAAATCGACGCCCGCGTGATTCTATCCGGGGACCGAAGGCAGCACGGGTCGGTCGAGCGCGGCGCGGCACTCCGGCTGCTCGAAGAACAGGCCGGCTTGGTGCCGGCGGAAATCCGCGAGATTCAGCGGCAGAGCGGCGCCTACAAGGAAGCGGTCAAGTCGCTGTCGCAGGGCCGGACGGAAGAGGGGCTTCATGCGCTCGACCGGCTGGGTTGGGTGCGCGAAGTCACGGATACCGATCGATACAAGATGATGGCAGAGGATTACGTCGCGACGCTGAAGAAGGGCAAGACAGCGCTCGTCGTAAGCCCGACGCACCGCGAGGGCGACTGGATCACCGATGAAATCCGCTCGAAGCTCAAGCAGACCAAGCGTCTGTCCGGCCGCGAGCGGCAGGTGCTGACGCTCCACAACACCCACTACACCGAAGCCGAGCGTGGCGACCCGATCAATCTCGAAGCCGGCGACGTGCTGGAGTTCCACCAGAACGCGAAGGGTTATGGCAAGGGCGAGCGCGTCATAATCGGCGATGAACCGCCGCCGATGGACGAAGCCGCAAAATACACGCTTTACAAACCCGGGCTGATGCCGATCGCACCGGGCGAGCTGATCCGCATTACGCGGAACGGAAAGACTGCCGACGGTCTGCACAGGCTCAACAACGGCGCGACCTACACGGTGAAGGGCTTCGACGGAAACGGAAATATCATCCTCGCGAACGGATGGAGGGTTGCGAAGGACTACGGGCATCTGAAGCATGGGTATGTTGTGACGAGCCATGCTGCACAGTCGCGCACGGTCCAGCGCGTCCTGATCGGCGAATCGGCGACCAGTCTCCCGGCGGCGTCCCGCGAGCAATTCTACGTCTCCGTCTCCCGCGGCCGCGAGCGGGCGACGATCTACACCGACGATAAGGCGGCGCTCAAGGCGGCGGTCAGCCGCTCGGACGCGCGGCTGTCGGCCACGGAACTGGTGAACGACCGCTCAACGAGGCAGCGTGCGATGACGATGGAGCGGCTGGAGCAACTGCATCCGGCCGTCGCCACAAGCGAAGCACAGCGGCAACAGGAAAGGCAGGATTATGAGCGGTAACGGTAGGCTTCTCGAAAAATACGTCGGCCGCGCCAACGGCAACGTCGATGCGGCGATCTCGCCCGACGAACCCGGAATCGACGACCTGGGCTGCTTCGGCTGGCTTCGCGGCATCCGCGACCGCGCGCTTGCTGTCGAGCTGCGGCAGGCGAACGGCAACATCGTCGCCATTCCGTATCACGGCATCGAGCGATTTGCGTTCGATCCGTCGGAAGGCATCGTGCTCACGGTGTCAGGCGGTAAAGTGCAAGTCAAGGGCCGGAACCTCAACGCCGAAGTGCAGCCGACAATTCGCCTCTTTGAGGGCCTCGCCCGTCACCGCGTGCCGTGGATTCGGGAAGTGCCGGATAGCGAGAGCCTTACGGCGGCGGGAAATGCGACGGTCGTCGATTCAATTCAGTGGTAAGTCTCGGTCAGCGATGCCGGTCGCGGTCTTCGCCCATTCACAACGAATGCTCCGGCTGCGCCTTTGCACCCCATAGCTGACACAATAAGGCGAGCAGCAATGGGACCGCCGAGGCGAAGATGACGTACATGAAATAGATGAGGTCAATGGCCGTGTGGATGCGTGTCCAGGCAATGATGTGCGGGACGAGCGCACACAGGAAATAGCCCGCATGCAGCAACGGAAAGAGCAGCGCATTGCGCCAAACATCGCGGCTCAACTGACACAGGACAAGCGCCATGCATGCAATGGCCTGCAACAGAATATAGTAAGGAATCCGGTCGCGCGGGGATTCGATATTGATGTTCAATGCGTCTTTCAGGGTGGGAATGATATGTTGCGGCTTGTAGTAGAAGAACGCCTCAAATGTTTCCTTCGGGTATTCGCTGGCGATATATAAGAACGCATTGCGCAACTGCCGCTCATACTCGGTGTGGAACAGCTCCCTTCCCACCTCATGTTCGGGGCGGTTTCTGTTTTCGGGCAGGCTGACCCAGACGCAATGGCCGTTACGGTCGCCGCCGTGCTGGTGCAGGCCCTCCTTGAAGATGTGCGTACAGTCGTACTTCTCGGCAAGGCCGGGATAGACCCATTTGGGATGCGCGCTCTGACTGATGAACACGCGATGCCAGAACCCGCCGTTGAGCTGCCCGGTCCAAATGTAGCTGAAGGGCATGGAAGCCACCCAGATCAGATTGGAAGCGACATAGAGTCCGACGATCATGGCGCCGAACCGGAGTATCAGGCGCTTTTGGACCGAGTCCCTGCGATTGGTCCACCACAGGAGCGCGAGGCCGAACCATACGGGCCAGAGCAGATACGCCGGCGTGCCGCGCACGTAAATGGCTAGCACCAGCAGCAGCATTTGAAAACCTGACAACGCGATGGCACGGCGGTCGATAGTTCGCCGTTTCGAGAAGGAGAGCAGCTCATAAAAGAGATGGATACCCGGTATGATGCCCAGTATGAAGAAATAGCGAAGCCCGCCGATCGACACCTGACCTACAACACTCTCCGTAGAGGTAAGCGGCGTCAGCAACATGATGGTAAGCGCGATCAGGGTAAGCTGGATTCCAATCAGCCGCCGGTCAGGGAATCGCAGCGCAAACGCCAGCGTGGAAATCCCCATCAACAACAGCATTCCGTAATGCAGCGATTTGAGGTCGGTTCCAAACAAGGCGAAGGAAAGGCTGGCAAAGATTGGGCAACCGATTCCGTTGCCGTCCGTTGTGGTCCGCAACATGTCGCCAGGCGGCAGGTGTTCTTTCAGAATCTGCTTTATCACATCCTGCGGCTTGGCGCCGGGCGTGCGGATCATGGCATAAGGCGTGACATTGACCCTCCCCAAACGCGTGCCGTAATGGGCGAAGGAAATGCCAGCCGCGATGCAGTCCGTTTCGGGGTAATAAGGCGCGTATTCGTATTGCTTCAACGAAAGCACTGAAAGGCAATAGCCCAGGAACACCAGAATGGTTGTCAAGTGCGCAATTCTGTGAACCACGGTGAGCCGCATCAATGGAGATAGAAGATGCCGAGGTGAAAATAGAGGAGGAGCATTTCCGCCATAACGAATACAGCAAGTCCAATTACAAGATATAGAAAGCGCACGGCGTCCTCAGATGTTAGCGTGTGAGGTGTACATTAATTGTGACAATCGCGCGGCGCAAGAAGTATTGTGGGAAGGGCACTCCGTCAATCTGCACGTCGTGAGAATGGTCCTCGCGACGCCAGGCCAGCTCGAAAGGGAAGCCAATCTGTGAGCGATGGGTGCGGTTGTGCTAGCGGTGCCGGCCGTGGTGGGAATCGCGCTCCGTGTCTTTCTTCAGCAGGTCGCGCAGAAGCGGGTGCAGCATCTGCACGACCGATGATGCGGCCATGACGCCCATACAGACCATCGCGATCTTGTGGAAAGCAGTGGCATCGCCGGCCGGCGCGTTGCGCGCCATATTCTGCGCCGAGTTGGCAAGGTGAAGCGGGTTCGGGTTGGTCATGAAGCCTCCAAATGGTTCGTCAAGCACTGGATCTGATCGTACCACAAGAGTGTGACAGTTTGATGACAAACATGTGTTTTAAGTGGGCCTTCGGCAGCCGTACCGTAGCAACCTGTTGTGAATCAAATGGAAATCCTTTCGACGACGTTCCGTGTTACGGTGCGATCCCGACGATCGTAGAGCCGCGTCGTGCGGGGATCGGCGTGACCGAGCAGTTCCTGCACGTCCTCCAGCGGGACGCCCTGTTCAAGCAAATCTGTCGCTGTCGTCGCACGGAAACTATGACAAGTGAGGATTGAAGGAAGCCCGGCGCCTTTTAGCCGGCGTTTGACCATGCGATGGATGTCCTTAGCCTGAAGCGGACGCTGGCCGATTTTGAGCGTCCGGCCGAGCGCGGCGCGAAAGAGCGGCGCGTCAGAGCCGCAGGGCGCGGCCGCGATGAACTCCTCGATGTAGCCCTGCAAGTCATGCCGGCACGGAATCTGCCGATCCGCGCCACCCTTCTCGTCGAATCGCAGGTAGTACTGACGGCCGTCGGAGTAGAAGTCGCGAAGCCGCAGCTTCGAGACCGCGCCGGCCCGGCAGGCCGTGTACATTAAGATGGCGAGAATTGTACGATCGCGCAGACCGATCACGTCGGACGTGTCGATGGAATGCAGCAAGGTGCGGGCCTGGGCGGGGTCGGTCGCCGGCGTCTTACCAGTGACGTTTCGCACGACCGGGCCGCGAACCGTTGATGCTGGATTTATCGCGACGGCGTGTCGCTGCACAAGGGTGTCGAAGAATTTGCGGATGGCGGCCAAGTGGAGCTTGCGCGTCGGTTTCGACGCCGGCCTGCCGTCACAGGTCGTCAGCGTCCTGATGTAGTGGCCGACGCCGCCCGGCGGGATACGGGCAAGCTCAAGCCCTTCGCCCTCGCACCACAGCAGGAAACGGTGGACGGCGTGGCGATAGGCCCTGCGGGTATAATCGCTGGCGATCTGGTCGCCGAAGAATTCGGCGTAGGCGAAGCGGGCGTTGCCGCCAGCTTCGGTGACGATGACGGGAACCTCGACGCGATCAAGGGGCGTCAACTCGCGAGCTGGTTGAAGAAGTATGGAAGTTTCACTCAAGCGACCTCCGAGACTCGAATCGTTGACGAAGCGTTAACAGGCGACGTGGGCATTAACTCGTGGGATATAACTACTTTTGTGTACCATATGAACACGGCATGGGCAATTAGAAAGTTTGCAGACAACAGACATTGACCCGTGAGGATCGTCAGTTTCAGGCGTAGGTGACCAATCGGTCATGGATAGGACGGCGAAGAGCAAATGAACGAGAAAGGTGACCGCACCCACAGTCGGCGCAATTGGCCAGGCCGACAATCGTCGGCAAAGCGCGTTAGCGCCATTGTGGAAGTCGCCCCGAATCACTTCGGCGACGTGGCGTATTCCTCGCCGACGCCGGTAGTGGTTGAGCAGCTTGTCTCTGAAGCAATGAGCGACCTGCCGGTTGATCGTTCAGGTTTTGTCGCTATCGCGCTGGCGTCCAAGCAAGGGCTTTCCGGCGTATTGGAATCGCGGTTTTATCAGGTGCGAACATCGCTCCGGAACCGTTTGTGGGACGCGCTACGGGATACGCAAGGCTCGACTCAATCGAGTATCAGTTGGCGAGATCTTTGGATTGACGTTTCTCTCCAATCAGACTACTTGTCAGCGGAACGTCGCGCGGCAAATACAGAAAGTCAATTCAGTGACGCCATATTCCGAGCGACGAAGAAGCTAAGGGAACAGGAAGTCTTCAGCTTCGGGCCTTATGAAATAAGACTACAGCTACCGGACAATGTGAAGGAAGAGAGTCGTAAGGAATACGAACAAGCGCGAAACCGTGCCGTGGCCATGTGCGACAAGGTGAGGATTGATGCCGCCCGGCTTCTTGAGCCAGCTCTGGCCGCTGAAGCTTCGCGACAGCCGCAGAGAACTTATGACGAAAAAAAGACTCTTGCAAAGTGGGTCAACGCGGAGTTGCGTCGAATCGGCCTAGCGATTCGCTGTCCCCGTACCGGCCGTCCGAGTTTGCTTCTCGCCAATGCCGGCGGGCAGCCAGGTATCGGGCGGTTTCATCTTGAGCACACAGACGCGGAGGGCCGCCGGCATCGATCCGTTACCTCGGTGGCCTTGCCTGAATTGAAGCTCATGCCTGACGAATTGACGCGCGCCCCGTACGGGGAACGTACTCGCTGAAGAATGGTAAAAAAAAATCGGCTTCGCGCGCTTGACTTCCACCCCGACGGTACACATAATGTGTACGTACGAGGGATGGGATCATGGCGCAGAGTGGTAATCAGGAGATTCGACAGGTCGGCGGAGCCAGCGGTAGCGATGTCTATCGGAGTATTGCGCAACATCAAGAAACCGAAAACTGGTTCGGCCGTGAACTTTCGGGAGTGCTCCAATCGTGGGCGGAGCGATTCATTGGTGAGTTTAAACTGGAAGTTCCTGAAGTAAGCCTCTGCATCGAAGAGCTTCCATTCTCCCGCTACGCGCATTTTCGTTACGGACACAACGGATTCGGCCTGAAGGGGGAAATCGCGTTCAACACGCGATACCTGCAAGGCCAACGGGAACAATGGCAGGTGCTGGGGACGCTCCTTCACGAGCTCCTGCACGGCTGGCAGCAGGCCCACGGCACGCCCGGCAAGGGCAACTATCACAATCGCGAATTCCGGCGAAAGGCTGCCAGCCTGGGCCTCATCATTGATACGCGAGGGGCGACGGGGTACGCGGCAGACAGCCTGTTCAAGGAAATCCTTCGCCGTTACCACGTCGAAGTTCCGACCGTCGAGACTCCGGCGGTGACGCGCCGCCATCGCGGCAATTCAAAGATGAAAAAGTGGAGCTGCGGATGCACCAACGTGCGGTGTGCTGTGACGCTGCACGCTCAGTGCCTTCAGTGTGTGCAAGTGTACCGGCTTTGCGAATAGGGAGCGGTGAGACGTGGTATCCAATCTCGATCAACACATAGCGATCAGTCGAATCGAAGTCCGCTCAAACGTCCGCGACCGAGTCGTCGAGGAAGAGCAAATCGCGCTTGCCCAGAGCATTCGTGCCAACGGAATCCTCGTGCCGCTGCTCGGCCACCGCGAAGGTGATGCGGTCATCGTCGATGACGGGCATCGCCGGCTTGACGCGGCAACTCGCGCCGGGCTGGAAGTCGTGCCGATGATCCTGACCGAGCGAGCGCCCACGGCGTCCGAACTCCTGACGCTCCAGCTTGTGGCAAACTGCCAGCGATCGAGCCTCAAGACGATGGAGCGCGTCCGTGCCATTGCCAAGTTGATGACAGAATCGGGTTGGTCTGCATCGGAAGTGTCCCTCCGGCTCGGCGGGCCGTCGGAAGCGACGATCTCAAAGTTGCTGGCGCTGCTGGTTCTGCCGCGGGAAGTGCAGGACTTGATCGATGCGGCCCGCGTTCCCATGAGCAGCGCGTACGCCATTGCGACCGTCGAGAGCGCCGACGAACGCGAGCAGCTTGTCGCGGGAGTACTGGATGGCAGCCTGAAACGCGACGGACTCGTCACGCGAGTCAAGTCGCTCAAGCGCAATCACCAGCAGCCGCGACGGGCGAAGCGACCGGCGCGCGAACGGTTCACGATTCGGGTTGGCCCCGGTCGCTCGCTGACTGTCTCCGGACCGAATCTCACGCTCACTTCGTTGATTGAGTGGCTGCAAGCGCTGCTGAAACGTATTGGCACGCTGGAGCCACAGGACATGGCGCTTGCGGACGCCGCCAAGGCGCTTTCCGCCGACGCCCCAAGCAAAGGAGTTGTGTCATGAAGTTGTTCAAGATCGCACTGGCCGTTCTGCTCGCAATTCTCAGCGGTTCGAGCGGAGGTTCGTCAAGCAGCAATAGCTGACGAGCCTGGGAATGCGGCGCTTCGTTCGCCGACGAAGCGCCGCATTGCTGATGGAGCAAACGACATGGACGGCAAAGACGACAGACGGGAGGTGGCATGATGTTCGGACGATTTCTGCGGCCGTCGCTTTTTCGCCGCAAGACGCAGGATACAAACGGGCTGTCCACAGAGCTGTTGCGCTGGTCGCGCAACGACTCCTGGACCGTCCGCGACGCGGTTGAGGGAACACTGATCCTCGGCGCGACCGGTGCCGGCAAGACAACCGGCCCTGGCCGGGCGATGGCGCTCGCCATGCTCAAGGCGGGATTTTCCGGGCTCGTGATGACCGCGAAATCCGACGAAGCGGCATTGTGGGAGTCCTACGCTCGCGCTGCCGGCAGGTTGGACGATTTGATTCTGGTGAATCCATCCCAGCCCTGGAAATTCAACTTTTTGCAATACGAATGTGAGCGAAAAGGCGTCGGCGCCGGTCTGGTGCACAACGTGGAGAATCTTCTCTGCACCGTTGCTGAACTCGGCGACCGCGGCCAATCGCAGAGCGGCGGTATGGAAGGCGACCGCTACTGGCGAGATGCAATGAAAGAACTTGCTCGCGCAGCGATTCACGTGCTGATGCTGGCCAAGGGTCGCGTCAGCGTGCCCGATCTGTATCAGTTGATCGTTTCGGCCCCGTCAAATGAAGCTGAGAAATGTTCCCGGCAGTGGCAGGAAACTTCATTCTGCTACGAGTGCTTCACGGAAGCGGCGCGACGCGAGAAGTCAGCCGACGAGGAACGGGATTTCCTGACGGACTGCGACTTTTTTCTCCAGCGCTTTCCGCGGCTCGCGCCAAAAACGAGAAGCATCATCGAATCCGTCCTGATGTCGATGGTCGATCTCCTGAATCGCGGAATTCTGCGACGCCTGTTCTGCACGGAAACAAACTTCACTCCGGAATTCCTGGATCATGGAAAGATCATTGTCGTGGATCTGCCGATTTTTGAGTACGGCGCCGTCGGTCTCTACGGACAGGGTGTCGTCAAGTACTGCTTCCAGAAGAGCCTCAAGCGCCGAACGTTCTCTTCTCATCCGACGCCGGCGTTCATCTGGATCGACGAGTGTCAATATTTTCTGATGGGCCACGATGCGATGTTCGCATCGACGTGTCGCAGCGCGAATGTCGCCTTGTGTCTGCTTTCCCAGAATGTGAGCAACATCTACGCCGCGCTGGGCGGCGCTGCGAAGGCTCAAAACGAAGCGGACTCGCTGTTCGGAAACTTGAACACCAAAGTGCTCCTGGCAAACGGCGATGCCGTCACAAATAGCTGGTCGGCCAATCTCATCGGCCGCTCGCGGCAGTTTCTCGCCAGCGGCAACAGTTCCTACGACAAAGATCATCGATGGGCGGCGGCCGTCGGGCTGGACTGGCTGGACGGCGGCGGTTCCACGTCGGCCGGATTCAGCGAAACATTTGAGTACGAGATTCAGCCGCGCGAGTGGACCACGTTGCGCACGGGCGGCCCTGCTCACGGTTGGATGGTCGATGCCATCGTTTTTCAGCATGGCCGACGTTTCAAAGCGAGCGGACGAAACTGGATCAGGACTTCATTCAGGCAGCGACCGTAACGGAGGGCATTGCCATGCACGACAACCAGTCCGGCGGAACGTTGGAAGGCTATCGCCGATTCCTCGGCGGCATCGCGTTCGTTGCGAGGACATTCGCGGTCTCGGTCGAGGTCTTCCTGCATCGAGCGGATTCATTCGGCGAGCGATACCTCGGCCTGCAAGCCGGCGCGGCGCTGCTGCTGATTTTCTTCTGGCCTGTCTTCTGCGAGTCGCACCACGACCCGACACCGATGCTCTGCTTCGCCGGGCTGTTCGTCCTGTCGTGCATGCTCGTTCGCGTGCGGACCTTCATTCGCCGGCGGCGCGGCGGTCCGCAGCCTCACACGAGATACAGCGGCACTCCCGATCTGGTGCATCGCTTCAAGCGCCTGGATGAAGTGAAGGTCAAGCAGACCGTCGAGCCGTTTCTGACGTTCGCGGTCGGGGCCGTCATGCTCAATTTCAGCCCGCCGCTCGGCGGGTATCTGATGATCGCCAGCGCCGGCTTGCTCATCTCGAACGGGCTGGCTGCGGAATACGAACGGCGTCGCGTTTCCGACATGCACGACGCCTACCTGGAACAATGCGGCGTCGCGGAACGGTTTCGCGACATGCGCGGAGAGTAATCGACGAATGTGAGGATGAATCATGGCTGACAAGAAACCGCAACCAAAGATCGGCGCCGGCCACGCTGGAGCGATGTTCCGCCAGGGCCTTGCCGAGCTTCGCGCTGCCGTCACGTTGCCCGAAGCAAATGTGCCACAGCCAACGGTACATGGGATTGCGGGCACGCGCACCCCTGGAGAGGTGATGTTGGACAAGAAACTGGAACTGCGTGATCCGGACGAACGGCCGGCGATTCTCGACAAGTACTTCAAACAGCCAGAGACCGACCGTGAATCAAACGTTCGCGAGCCGGAGCCGCGGGAACCGGAAAGGGATTGAGTGTCTTGCTTTGCAGGCTTCGGCGCTGCTTGCGCCGACGCTGGAGGTGTGAACAATGGTGACCATTCCAGAATTGGCAATCGATTGGTTGTTCCGCAAGGCAGGCGAATGGCTCGCTTCAGCCAACGGCAAGCCGGACGAACCGTCGGGACCGGAGCCTGAAGTCGGGTTTCTAAATGATGACCTCGGTCGCCGGGTTCGGATCACACTGCCGCCCGGGACCGGTGACGGACTCTACGCCTCGGTCATGATGATGACGACGGACGGAGATTATGTGAAGGCGGTCAACGAGTATGCCGACAGCGACGGCGATTTTTTCCAGTTGGATAGATTCGATGACGATGTAGCCGCGATGTACATCCCGTTCTCCGCGCTCATCTATCCAAGGGCCGGCGAATACGAGCTGCGCGTCGCGATTGTCTGTCTCGACAACGACGGCGACATCGCCGATTACCTGGGGCGCTGGGTGTACAAGTTTCGACTGCCGGCGCGCAAGAAGTGGAACAAGTGTGCGTACCTGCGTCCCCTGATTGAACTCTGCATGATCGTCGTCCGCGCCAACGGGAGCGCCGTTCCCGAGAAGGTCCGGCAGATGAGAGTTTCGCTCACCAAGTTGTTTGACATCACTCCCGCTGAACTTCCCGCGTTGCGCGATGCGGTGAAAGGCGCGTCGGCGACCAATGTACGGTCGCTGGTCGAGCAAACCTGGTTACGCTGCTTCAAACTGAAGGGTGCTGTCCTGCTCGAACTGCTGACGCTCATCGCCAAGAGCGATGGTGATCTAACAGCCGCGGAATTGACGATCATCCGCGATACGGCGCTGGCCCTCGGCGTGAAGGAATCTGAGTGGCCGTCGATCGCGGAGGAGTTGGGCCTCGCGCTCGATGATCCCTGGGAGACGCTGGGCGTACCGCGCGGCGCTTCGTTGGACGACATCAAGACCGCCTATCGCCGCAAGATATCCGAGTGTCACCCCGATCGATTCGGGCAGGTGCCGAAGGAATTTCAGGCACTTGCAACGCAGCTGACGGTCACTCTGCAATCCGCATACGAACGGCTCAAGAGCCGCTGCGAAGCATCCTGAATACTGCCGGCGGTCGAACTGCCCGGAATTCCCAGAGAGTCTAATAAGAGGAAGACAGGCTAATGGACACGATCATTGATTGCCTCGCACTCGTGATGACGTTGTGGATGCTCTACTGCTTCATCCGTCATGGCATCTATCCGGCGATTCGGCTCGTTCTTCGCATGATCGGCGCCGTTGTGCGCTTCGTCACAAGTTATCTACAGCGAGAGCATTGCGATGCGACTGCCGAGCACGTCGCTGAGGTGTGCGCCTCATCACTCATCGTGGCACCAGGCTCGCAACGGCAAGACCATGATTGATACGGGCGTTGAAAACCTGATTCCCCTCCGCGCCGTGCCGCAACTGCTTCCGTCGCGGCCGAACGGCAAGCGGTTGCACATCAGTGCCGTCTATCGCTGGACGCTGCGTGGCGTGAAAGGTATCCGACTGGAAACCGTGAGGATCGGCGGCACGACGTACACGAGCCGAGAAGCGATTCAGCGATTCTCTGAACGCCTATCCGGTTCTGAACAGTCGCCACAACTCGTCAATCCTGTCAGCCGCTCGCGGCAGCGCCAACTTGAAGAGGCGAATGCAGCGGTTGCGAAGGCGCTCGCGCATGGACCGCCCTTACAGCGTTTCGGTGCAATTAAGCACTAAACAGCGCATCGTACTCGGTGTCACCAAGTCCATCGGCGTCGCCAAACGCAAACGTAATATATTGTGCTCTCTACACTTACGAATCCACAATTTCTTGCTGCTTTCCCGTTCCCGAATCGAGTTGACATTGTCACGCCTCATGCGATACAATTCTGACATCGGAGAACCGCATGAGCGATGGGCCACACAAAAGTCTCCCTATGCGAAAGCACTGGAAATGCCTTGCAGAACGCGCTGGGACCCCGTCTTTTTGCCCCGCCGAAGTACAGGAGGCACTCGTTGTATCCCTGAAGCAAGAGTTCAAGGAAGCACAAATCGAGGAAGTCCGAGCGATTCTTGGGGGCGGCGACCAACCGATGCTTTGGCTCGATGAACGAATATCCAATCTCGACGCAGCGCGAGAATCGTGCCGCGGATCCGCAGCCGGCAACACGTTCATCGACTGCGCGATTGAAGCAGTCGCGAACGGCATGACGGGCGACACGGCGTGTGAACACGCTCTTCAAATTGCACTTGGCACCCACGCCCAAAGCTGCTGCCGGCAGATTGAGGAGCATCATTGCCGAAAGGAGCCACGCGGGGGTCCTCAAGTCCGCGCTCGACTGAATCAGGCCCGAATTCAGCTTCGCCGCGATGAACTTTCTGCGGAGCTCATGTCCAGCCGTTCTTCGACTGTAAACGCGCACTTGTCGAAGCGGTCGGGAATCGACGAGGGACCCTCTCTATGACTTTCAGCGACACCGAATCAAACGGCATTCCCGAATTAGGGATCGATGTGGTTGAGCCTGGACGCCGCGCAAGAAACGGTCGCGCGAAGCTCGAACTTAATCGCGACATCACGTTCTCGACGGCAGGGCTTGAATCCTACGCCTTTGCACGATGGGAGCCCCTGATCTACGACGCAATGGTGGTGGCCGCAACCGTTGAATGTGGTGACAGGATGCTTAAACGTCCTCAACAGGGTTGGCCGCGAAAGTTATCGCTTCGCATCCCGGTCCACGATCCAGACCGATGGCAGGCCGATTCAGTGGTTAAACCGCTTCGCGATGCGCTCGAATTCCTGACCGGAGACAACTGGTCTATTTGTTTTTCTCGGCGATTTTCCAAGGCTCAATCTCCATCGCAAGAGTATCTCAAGCTCTCAACTGATACCAAGGCCGTCATTGCATACAGCGACGGTATGGACTCTCGCGCCGTTGCATGCATCCTAGGTCAGTCACTCGGGGATGGCCTAGTACGAGTTCGGGTCGGTCCAACGAAATGGGATTGCTCGGTACATAGCTCTAAGCGTATCCCGTTCGCAACGGTGCCATATGAGACGTCCAGCACTGTGTGCAAACGAGAATCCACTGCTCGCGCTCGTGGCTTCAAATTCGCCCTAATCAGCGGCATCGCGGCCTACCTAACGCATGCGAACGAAGTCGTGATACCTGAAAGCGGACAAGGCACAATTGGACCGGCATTGGTCAGCGTCGGCCATGGATATCCTGATTACCGCAATCATCCTCTATTCACTGTTCGAATGCAGCGTTTCATCCAGGCGCTGCTCGGGAGACAGATAAAGTTCCTTCATCCGCGCATTTGGCATACGAAAGCTGAAACGCTTCGCGCAGCGGTGTCAATCTCGAATGACCGCAACATCGGCGATACAAGATCCTGCTGGCGGGACAACAGATGGAGTTCCATCAACGGTGTACGGCGCCAATGCGGTGTTTGCGCTGCGTGCATGCTTCGACGTGTAGCTGTTCACGAGGCGCATCTTAGCGAACCAGCCGACACCTATATTGCTTGTGCGATGAATGCAGCCAGCCTTGATAAGGCTGTTGTCTCTAAGTTCACCAAGCTGACAAAGGCGTTTCGCGAATATGCAATCGCAGGATTTTTGCACATGGACCATTTAGCTGAAATGGCAGATGACTGGTCACTGCCATCCACCAACACGCACGGGACGCTTTTGGCGCCGGCGCTGGGTTTGTCGGTAGAAGACGCGTGTCGGCGACTGCGGGCCATGTTATCGCGGCACGCTAACGAATGGAAGAAATACCTAGAGTCGCTTGGACCTAATTCTTTCCTGATGAAGTGGGCGCGGGGTCAATCATGATGAGGATGCTAGAAGAACAACTTCCTAACGCCGTGATCGGAGAACGGTTGCGCCTTGCCAGAGAGACGGCGAAGCTCACCCAAGCAGCGGCAGCCGATGCCATTGGTGCGGTTCGGACTACAATAGTGGCAATTGAGCAAGGTCAACGACGCGTTAGGATGGACGAACTTCAGCAGTTGGCAGTCCTTTATGGTACTTCCGCAAACGCGATTCTTCGGCGTGAGGCCGTGCATATCGATATGGTCCCACGATTTCGAAAACTCCCGCAGAGTTCGAGTCGTTCGATCGACGATGCGGTCCAACTGCTAAACGACCTCGTACGCGCCGAAGTGGAACTCGAGAACGTACTTGGCATCCGGCGGCGATTGAATTATCCACCTGAAAGGCCGCTCCTTCCAGGTGATGTACAATCGCAGGCCGAACAAAACGCACAGGAACTCCGCGACTGGCTTGGATTCGGAGCCGGCTCTATTGTGGACGTTGTCTCAATGCTTGAGCTTCAACTCGGGGTGCGCGTTTATCTTCGCCCAATGAGCGGCAAGATCTCGGGCTTGTTTGCGTATGATGAAACTGTTGGTGCTTGCATACTTCTGAATGCGAATCATCCGGCGGAGCGACTCCGACAATCTGGCATACATGAAACTGCTCACTTCTTGTCCACGCGGTTTCAACCTGAAGTTCTTACTGAGGACGAACAATTCGCCTCTCGCGAAGAAAAGTATGCCAATTGCTTCGCGCGGTGCTTTTTGACGCCCGCACGCGCCCTTAGGCAGCGATTCGCGGAGATCACAGCCGGACAGACCCATCTGACGAGGCGCCACATCATCCTCCTTGCACATGCCTTTGGCGTGTCCCGTGAGGCGATAGGCCGACGGCTTGAGGAACTTTCCCTTGCACGTGAGGGCACCTGGGACTGGTTCGTTGCCAATGGCGGCATTAGCGATGAACAAGCGACGCAAGTCCTGGGCGAACTGCCGGATAAGTGGGGCCATGCGGTAGGCAGCCGTGGGCCGGTACCGCAGCGACTGGCTTTGCTCGTGCGAGAGTCGTGGAAGCGAGAGCTTTACAGCGAGGGGCAGCTTGCGAGCCTTTTGCACCTTGACCGCCACGAGTTACGTGAACTTTTGGACGGGGCCGAAGGGGAGGAAACGGAAGCCAATGAGCTCTTCAAACTCACTCATTGATTCGTCCTCCATCTTTGTGGCCGATGCAAGTGTAGTGATCAACATTAACGCCACCAAACATGGATTGGATATCCTTCGCGCGATGCCCAACTCGCTCATCGTGACTGAGAACGCGATTGCGGAGTTGGCGCGAGGCAATTACCGAGGGCATACTGACGCCGATGAAGTCGGAAAGTTCATTGAAATCGGAGCAATTCGTTCGGCGCGCTTGGTAGAAGGGGCGATAGGAGTGTATACCTCCTTGGTTGAAGGCTCCGCCCTACGCACACTCGACGACGGCGAGGCTGCGACGATAGCACACGCGCATGCAATAAGCGGTATTGCACTCATCGACGAACGCAAAGCTCAAAGGATTTGTAATCGTGAATTCCCAAGTCTTCGAGTGGCATCCACAATCGACATTCTAATCGATGACACGATTCGTGTGGCCCTCGGCGCTCAAGGTCAAATTGCTTCGATTGTGAATGCGCTTCGTTTCGCTCGGATGCGAATTCCTCCTCAACTCGTCAGTCGGGTTGTAGATTTGATCGGTGCCGAAGTTGCTGAGACCTGCCACAGCTTGCCACGAGCATCAAGGAAAACAAGAATAGACAACGCGGCCGGGCAATAGGGCGGCGCCTTTAGATAAACGATTCAGGCTCCGGCTGCCCGCATGGGACAGCCGGAGCCTGCTCGGCAGTTGCCTGCCGGTATCGTGCTGGTCAGCCTACCCGACCTCCGCCATGATGTCAGCGGCCTTCGTGCGGTCCAGTTCCGCGTACACCTCGGTAACGGCGCTTGAGCGATGCCCCAGCACGACGCGGGCCGCTTCGATGCCGAAGCGCTTCCGCAGGTACGTCGCTGCGGAATGCCGCAGACGGTTGGGTCCCCACACCTCGATGCCGGCCTTCTCGCAGCCACGCTTGATGGCGCTGTAGTAGCTCCGCCGCGTGTAGCGGTTGCCGGGAATGCGTTTCGGCGACAGCCGGCGCTTTTTCGGCGGGTTGTTGCCCCTACGCAATCGGTCGCGGGACTGCTTCACGGCGTCCTTCGGGCTGAATAGGTACGAATCGGCCGGCCGCAGCAGATAGGGCGTGATGATCGCCTGTGCCCTGGGGCCGAGATAAATCAACCGCTCGATGCCGTGATGTTCGGTCTTGTGGCGGGCCGGCCGATAGATCCATGTCGCTTGGCTACGGTCGATGTCCACCGGCCGCATGGCCGTCACTTCGTTGGGTCGCATGCCGGTCAACTGCTGAAGCTCGATCATCGCTCGCACTTGCGGCGTCACGAACGGCAGGATCGCACTCACGCTCTCCTCAGAGACGGGACGGACCGGCCCGGGCTCGCGGGCCTCGGTGCGGCCGGCGCGAAGCGCCGCGACGGCCTGGAGGGCATGAAGCACGCCGGGAGCGACAAGCTGATTCTCGACGCCCCATTTGAACACGCGGCGGATGCGGTTGACGCGGTAGTTGATGACGCGCCGCGAGAGCTTGGCCTCGATGAACTTCTGCCGCACGGCCTTGAGCGCCATCGGGCCGAACTCGACGACGGGCGTCATGCCGTAGAACGCCTGCAGAAGGCGCGTCGCGTCCTTGATGTTCTTGGCCTCGCCGGTTGGCTCGCCGTCCTTGACGTAGTAGCGGTCGGCGTGCTCATAGTACGCGGCCAGCAGTTCGCAGATTCGGAAATCGGCGCCGGCTTTCGTCGCGGCGACAGTCGCTGCGGTCGCCGCCGGACCGGCGGCGCTCCATTCGGAAATCAAACGCTTGTAGGCGTCGATGCTCTCGGGCGAGCCGTGTGTGCCGAGATAATGGTCCTTTCCGGCGAGCGTGACGACGGCATGGCCGGACACTTTGTGAAGACGATACGACGGCAGTTTCTTGGTGAGTTTCGGCATCGTGCAGCTCCTTCTGGCGGAGCCAAAACGGTATGTACCGTTTTGCGCTCGAACCTTCGGGCTGCACTTTCCGACGCGGAAAGGCTCGCTAACTTGCGATCAGCCACTGAATTATATCTCAAAGCGGGCGATGGGATTCGAACCCACGACGTCCAGCTTGGGAAGCTGGCATTCTACCACTGAATTACGCCCGCGTAGCGTTGTGGCTTTAATTATCGAGGCTTACGCCCGCGCGGACGCGGAGCCTACATGGCCACTACTTGATTATCCTGCGGGGTGTTGAAATCGTCAAGGCAATAGCAGGACCAGCTTGAAGCCGATCCGAGGCGTAGCGGGCAGGTTTGATCGGGTTACCGAGAATCCGAGGCCGGCATTTGCAGCGGGACTCGCGAAAACGGAGCGGCCGTTTTCTGGCGCACCCATCTGAACCACCGTTCAAGACACGAATCGCAGCATCGCCAGCAGCAGGAGCATGACCGCGACGGCGAGCCACCATTTTTTCCAGCCGCCGCCCGCTGCTAAGACGGCGCGCCGGCAGACGCGCCCTCCCTCGCTGCGAATGGGTAGAACGGATTTCCGGCCCAGCACTTGGAGCGGCGGGTCTCGAAGACTCGAGCTGACATACAAGTTTCATGCTTGAGGCAGCGAATTCGCCGAACCGCATTCAGGGCAAACAGAATTCGGCTTGCGTTCGAGCATATACCCACAGGTAGAGCAACGGCCCATTGATTGGAGGATGCTGGGAAGGAGCTTCCGTGCTCGAAAGAGCATCCACTTGTTAAGTAGCCAATCCCAGACGGGAAATGCAAATAACCCGGAAATCCAGATACCGTTTGGGCCCCAACGACGAAGTAATGCGAAGTGGAAAACGACACCGAAAACACCGCCGCCCAACATGAGCAACAAAGCATGGCCCAGGCCACTGTATCGCCGAAGGGCCTCCCGCCTAATCGCGCGTTCGATTTCCGGATCATCAATACCCCAAAGAGGCGCAAAGAACGACGCCGTGCGCTTGGTCACGCTTGTTGATTTCAGTTTGCTCACGTAACCTACCGGATTGGCGGATTCTTCATAGTTCAAAAGATAAATCGCAGCATCGCCAGCAGCATGAGCATGACCGCGACGGCGAGCCACCATTTTTTCCAGCCGCCGCCGGGAGCGGTCGGCGTGATCCAGTTGCCGCAGCGCGGGCACTTCTGCGTATCTTCGGTCACGCGGGCGCCGCACTCGGGGCAGGCCATTTCCGGCAACGCGTCGTCTACATCGTCGTCATCGTTGTCAAGATCCGAAGACAACGGCGCGTCGGGGTCGCTCCCCGCGTCGTCCCACGAATCGTCGCCTTTCGGCATTACTTGACAAGCCTGAGGATGTCTTTGAAGCGCGGGTGATCGCAGCGCTCGACCATTTCGAAGATCAGCGCCTCGACCGTGGAGATCGTGACGCCTGCCTGGCGCATCCGCGCGAGCGAGGTGCGCATGTCGTGCGTCCGCCGCGAGCCGACAGCGTCGACAGCGACGAACGGCGTGTAATCGACGCGCAGCAGGTCGAGGGCCGTCTGCTGGATGCAGACGTGGGCCTCCAAACCGGCGAGGATGACGTGCTCGCGGCGGGTCTGTTGCAGGGCCTCCCGGAAATTCTCGTCGCGCCAGGCGCTGCAGGTCGACTTGACCAGGGGGCCCTGCGCGCCAGACAGAACATCCTTCAACTCATGGTCGGTGCGGCCCAGCCCGGCCGGATTCTGCTCGGTATAAAGAATGGGAATATCCAGCATCTTGGCCGCGCTGATCAGCTTGACGATCCCCCCGACGAGTTCGTCGGTGCGGGTAGTGGTGACCGCCCCGAGCATCCGCTCCTGCACGTCCACGACGACCAGGGCCGCCAGTGACGATTCCAGTACTGATACGTGCGGCATTGGTCGGTCCTCGAAGCAGCCAGGAGCGGCTGATCTACAAAAGGCGAGTATAACCCGCGCCATATAACCCCTCAAACCGGGTGCATTTGCGCTTGGAATTGCCTGACCAAGCCGGTAAGATGGTAGGCGTCGGGAATTCCTCGCCTATTCTCGTCGTGAGGGAGGTGGGCGTGTGTCGGTTCACGGTAAGGTCGTTCTGATCACCGGGGCCACGACGGCCATGGGCCGCCAGCTCGTGGGGCTTTTTCTTAACCAGGGGGCTTCGCTGGCCATCGGGGTCCGGCGCGTGTCCGAGTTGACGCCGCTGCGCCAGAGTCTGGCGGCCGAGGAAGAGCGGCTCTTCATCGTGCCCTGCGATGTGCGCGATGAGGGCGACGTGGTCCGCACGGTCCATCGTGTTATCCGGCGGTTTGGCCGGATTGACGTACTCATCAACGCCGCGGCGATCACCGGGCCCAAGACGCCGGTCGTGGATTATCCGATCGACCCCTGGCGCAACGTCATCGCGACGAACCTGACGGGTACATACCTGCTCTGCCGCGAGGTCCTGCCGTGGATGACGCGGCAGGGGTGCGGCTCGATCATCAATGTGACCAGCAGCCTGACGACGTCGGCGCGGCCGGAGTGGGGGGCGTATCTGGTTTCCACGCACAGCATCGAGGGGCTGACGCGGCTCTTGGCCACGGAGTTGAAGGGGTCGGGCGTCCGGGTCAATTCCGTGGAAGTTGCCGCGCCCGCCGGGACCGGTCGGAGCGACGAAAGCGAGTGGCTCCAGGCGTTCTTGTGGTTGGCCAGCGATGAGTCGGCGGCAAAGAACGGCGAGCGGATTCGGGCGGCGGATTTCGCCAGCGCCGCGAGCTAAGGGCTGAATCAAGAATCACACCGGCTATTAGCCGGTGCCACACGATTAGTCCGCAGACTGAAATTCTTCCAGCCACGCCATTTGGATCGCTTCGAGCTTGGCCTCGTTTGACGCCTTGGGGTCGTCGCCGAATTCGTCCAGAGCGATGACCCAATCGTGCAGGTCGGTGAACCGTACCGTCAGCGGGTCGGTCTCCGGCCTCTGCTCGTGCAGGAGGATGCCGATGTCTTCAGAGTCGAGCCAGGTGAGTTTCTTGGGCATGGGTGCGTCCCTTACGGGACGAATAGCAAATTACTAATAGCGAATAGCGAAAGAAGAGAAGCGGGATCGCCGCCTTTGTGTTTCGCTATTCGCTATTCGCCATTCGCCATTCGTCATTTTTCTTTCGTCGTCATTCCTTCCGCACCGTGCGGTTCGCGGGCGAGGTTGCGGTTCCAGTTGGGGATGCGGATCTTTACCGACTTCTTGCCGCTCGGGACGCACTGGCAGCCCAGGCGGCTGTTGGCCTTGAGGTCGTAGGCCTCCTCCAACTCGTCCTCCTCCTCCTCGGTCGCCTCGCTGCACGAGTCCAGGCCTTCGAGGACGTGCACGTGGCACGTGCTGCACGCGCAGACGCCGCCGCAGGCGTGATCCAGTTCAATGTGATGGCCCATGCAGATGTCCAGGATCGAGCCGGGCAGGCCGTGATCCTCATAGGGGATCTTCGCCGGGTCGATCTCCAACACGTGCTCCGTGCCCTTTTCGTCGATGACCGTGAGCGTGTATTTCTGTTCCACGCGGTGATCGGTGTCTTTGATATAGGGGTTTTGACCGCCCATGATGTCATCCTCTTTCGTTATTTTACTTCGTCCCGACCGGCTCGCGAAGCGACTGGGTAATCGCCAGATTGGCCAGCGGGAGCGTCATCTTTCCGAATTCATCCAATGCCCGGTGTAGCTTTTCCGCGTCGTCCGTCTTCACCGCCAGGTCGCGCAGGACGCGGATCGATTCTTCCAGGGCGATTCGCTCTTCCGGCGGCAGTCGGTCGCCGAACCGCGCCAGGGTCTGCTCCGTCTTGTGCGTGTCGAACTCGACCTGGTTGCGGAGATCGATCAGGCGGTGCGCCGCCATGTCCTGCCGGGCGAAGCGGATGGAGTCCTGTTCGATCCGCCGCACTTCGTCGCTGGTCAGGCCGTGCGTCGGGATGACCTGGATGGCGGCCTCGGTGCCGCTCCGCTCTTCGCGGGCGCTGACGATCAGGATGCCGTTGGCGTCGATGAGGAACTGCACGTCGATCTTCGGAATGCCCGCGGGCATCGGCGGGATGCCGCGGAGGTCGAAGGTCGCGAGGCTGCGGCAGTCGGCGGCAAGTTCGCGCTCGCCCTGCAGGACGTTGATCTTGACGTTCGACTGACCGTCGATGAAGGTCGTGAACCGCTCCGTCGCCTGGCAGGGGATGCGCGTATTGCGCATGATGAGCTTGCCCATGGCGCCGCCCATGGTCTCGATGCCGAGCGACAGCGGCGTCACGTCGAGCAGGAGGGCGTCGTCGCGGCGGCCACTGAGAACCTGTCCCTGCACCGCCGCGCCCAGCGCGACGACTTCATCGGGGTTGAGAGCTGTATACGGCTTACGCCCAAACAGCTCCTCGACTTTGCTGCGTACAAACGGGATACGGCTCGATCCGCCGACGAGGACGATCTGGTCGATCTGGCCGGGCTGCAATTTCGCATCGGTGAGCGCCTGTCGGCAGGCCGCCAGCGTCCGCTCCACGAGCGGCGCGATCGTTCTTTCGAACTCCTCGCGACTGATAGATCGGCGATAGGTCCGCCCGGAGCCGAGGTCCAGTTCCAATTCGGCCGACGGTTGATCGCTCAATCGAATCTTGACGTCTTCGGCGAAGAGCCGCAGGGCCTGCCGCGTCGCGGGCGAATCAATGTTCAGCCCGAATTGGTCGGCCACTTCACGCTGCACGAGTTGGATGATCGTCCGATCGAAGTCGTCGCCGCCCAGGTGCGTATCGCCGTGCGTTGAAATGACCTCGAAGACGTCGCCGGACAGACGCAGGATGCTGACGTCAAACGTCCCGCCGCCCAGGTCATAGACCGCGATCGTCGACGTTCCGCCCGCAGGCGCCGAATCGGCCGCCGGACCGCCCGTGCATTTGGTCTTGTCCCCGATCGGGAGCGAACTCGCGGGCGTCGTCACGCTCGGCGACCGCAAGCCGATGCCGTACGCCAGGGCCGCTGCGGTCGGTTCGTTGATGATCCGCACGACTTCCAGACCGGCGATTCGCCCGGCGTCGCGGGTCGCCTGGCGCTGCGCGTCGTCGAAGTAGGCCGGGACCGTGATGACGGCCTTGGTGATCCGCCGCCCAAAGTGTTTTGCGGCGCGGTCGGCCAGTTCGCGGAGGATTAGCGCGGAGATTTCCTGCGGCGTGAGGAGTTCGCCGTTGACTTCGACTTTCACGACGTCGCGCTGTCCCTGCACGACGTGGTAGGAGAGGTGCGGCAACTCCGTCTGCAGGTCGTCGATGCCCAGGCCCATGAGCCGCTTGATCGAATACACCGTCGACGTGGGGTTCTCAACGGCGTGCCGCCGCGCGTCCCAGCCGATCGTGACCTTCCCATCCCGCGTGAAGGAGAGCACGGACGGCAGGCGACCTTCGCCGCGCTCGTCGCGGATGATCTGCGGACCGCGCTCGTCGGCGTAGGCCACGAGGCTGAAGGTCGTGCCCAGATCGATGCCCAGAATGACGTCGCCCGTCTTCATCTTGTCTCACCCGCCGGCGTTGGCGCGAACTGCATCAGCAAATTATCCAGGTACTTCAGGGCGTTCAGTTGTTGCCGGAGCTCGTCGCGCGTGTCCGGCGACCCGCCCGGTAGCGCGGCACACAATTTGGCGATCCGCGCTTCCGTCTCACCGCGCTCGCGCGACACCTGCCCCTGCAGCGTGTCCAGTGTCGCGGTATCGCCACCCGCTTTGGCGTCCTCGATCTCCTCACGCAGCAGCATGACACGGCTGAGAAAATCCGTGGGCACTCGCTTGTCCTGGGCCGCCGACTGGCCACCGGCCGTTTCCAGAAGGTACTCCGCGCGATGCCGCGGGTCGCCGAGTACTTCGTACGCCCGGTTCACGGCGGCCGACGCCCGAAGCGCGAAGGCCTGCATGGAGGGATCGCCTATCGCGAACTTGTCGGGGTGGATATTGCGGCTGATCGAGAGATACCTGCTGCCGAGGTCGCGCGCGTCGATGTCATACCCCCGCGGGAGGCCAAACAGCTCGAAGTAGTCCGCCCCCTGAACGTGGGCCAGGAGCTGATGGCAGTCCTGGCAGACCAGAGGCGTCTGCGCGAGGGCCTCGCACGTGTTGCATTTCGTGGGAACTGCGACCGTTTCCATCCGGGTCATAGCGTGGTCCCCCAGACGAGCGGCACGGCCGCCGGCTTCGGCCTTAGGCGCTGAAGCTGCTGCCGCATCCGCAGGTGTGCGTGGCGTTGGGATTGTTAAAGACGAACCCGCGGCCCATCACCTCGTCCTTGAAATCCACCGACACGCCGGCGAGGTAGATGTGGCTCTTGGGGTCGCAGATCACCTTGACGCCGTGGACATCGAACTCTTCGTCGCTCTCGCTGCGATGTTCGGTCAGATCGAGGGTGTACGAAAAGCCGCTGCACCCGCCGCCCTTCACGCCGACGCGCAGGAAGGTCTTATCCTTGTCCAGCTTCTGCTGGTCGATGATCGTCTTGACTTCGCTCGCCGCCCGTTCTGTCAGTTCAACTGCCATGCTTTGACAACTCCTTATCAGCGAATCCGCTTAATCCTAATATTCGGCTATCGCGACCGGCTGGATCAGCCCGCGACCGCCTCGGCCGGCACCTCGGCCTGCTTCTTCTTGTAGTCGTTGATCGCCGCGCGGATGGCGTCTTCGGCCAGCACGCTGCAGTGGATCTTCACCGGCGGCAGCGACAGCTCCTTCACGATCTCCGTGTTCTTGATCTGGAGCGCCTCGTCCACCATCTTGCCCTTCATCCACTCTGTCGCGAGGGAACTGGAGGCGATGGCCGATCCGCAGCCGAAGGTCTTGAACTTGGCGTCGACGATCCGCCCATTGTCGTCGCACTTGATCTGCAGCTTCATCACGTCGCCGCACTCCGGCGCGCCGACGATCCCCGTGCCGACGTTGGGGTCGTTCTTGTCGAGCGATCCGACGTTTCGGGGGTGCTCGTAGTGGTCCACAACTTTTTCGCTATAGGCCATGGTGTTCTACTCCTGCCTCTCGGCCAGTCTATTCTAAGGTCTACTACCTTTAACTTGAACCTTCGTTAGTGGGCTGCCCACTGAACCTTGCTCAAATCGATGCCTTCCTGAGCCATTTCGTAAAGCGGGCTCATTTCGCGCAATTTTTCCACCGTCGCGGATACGCGCTCGATCGCGTAGTCGATTTCTTCCTGCGTCGTGAACCGCCCGATCGAAAAGCGGATCGAGCTGTGGGCCAGGTCGTCGCCGCGGCCCAGGGCCTTGAGGACGTAGCTGGGTTCCAGCGAGGCGCTCGTGCAGGCCGAACCGCTGGAGACGGCGATGTCGTGGAAGCCCATCATCAGGCTCTCGCCCTCGACGTAGAGGAAGCTGATATTCAGGTTGTTCGGAATCCGCTGCGTCGGGTGGCCGTTCAGAAAGATCTCGTCGAGGCGGTTGAACAGACCGTCTTTCAGGCGATTCCGCAGCCGCGTGATGAGTTCGATCTCTTCCTTCTGGCTCTGCACGCAAAGCTCGGCCGCCTTGCCCATGCCGACGATGCCGGGGACATTCAGCGTGCCGCTGCGCATGCCTCGCTCGTGGCCGCCGCCGTGAACGACGGGCTCCAGGCGGACGCGCGGGCTCTTGCGCCGCACATAGAGCGCGCCAACACCCTTCGGGCCGTAAATCTTGTGACCGGAGCAGGACAACATGTCGATCCCCATCGCCTCGACGTCGATCGGCAGCTTGGCAAAGGTTTGACAGGCGTCGGTATGAAACAAGACGCCCTTTTCCTTGCACAGCTTGCCGATCTCGGCGATCGGGTTGATCGACCCGACCTCATTGTTCCCGTGCATGATCGATACCAGGATCGTCTTGTCGGTCATGGCCTCGCGCACCTGCTCGGCGCTCACCATGCCCTGGTTGTCCACTTCCAGGAACGTCACTTTAAAGCCGTTTTGCTCCAGGTATTTACAGGGGTCGATCACGGCCTTGTGCTCGATCGCCTGGCTGATGATGTGGTTGCCCTTGTCGCGGTACATGTTGGCCGCGCCCTTAAGGGCGATGTTGTTGGACTCCGTCGCACCACTCGTCCAGATGATCTCCTTGGACGAGGCGCCGATCGCGGCGGCGATCTGCTCGCGCCCCTTTTCCACCGCTTCCTCGGCCTTCCAGCCGAATTCGTGGTTGCGGCTGGCGGCGTTCCCGAAATCGCCGCGGAAATAAGGCAACATCGCCTCGACCACGCGCGGGTCTACCGGCGTCGTCGCGTTGTAGTCCATATAGATGGGCAGCTTCATAAGACCGACTCCCTCCTCACCTCATGCCCTTCGACCGAAACCGGCACACGTCCGTTGCCGTAATCCCGATCGTAAGCAATGTCGGCGAGGGTCACTTGATTCAAAAACCCTTTCAACTTCTCATGCACCTTTCGCACCGTTCGCGTCACGGGGCACACTTCCAATAATTCGCAGGCCGACTCATGCGGCTCCGGGCTGCCGGCGCACTGCACGAACCGCACCGGCCCCTCGATTGTCGCGATGATCGCGGCCAGCGTGATCCGATCCGCCGGCATCGCCAGCGTGTACCCGCCCTTGACGCCGCGGATCGATCGCACCAATTCGCCCTGACTCAGGACCTTCAGGACCTTGATCATGAGCGCCAGCGGCACATGAAACCGCTCGGCGATTTCGCGGGCGTTGCAAATCACGCCGGGGCGCTGGGCCATGTGCGCCAGGGCGATGATCGCGTAGTCCGTCTTTTTCGTCAGCGCAAACATAGGCCGAGCGCCGGCCAGCACAGGGCTTTACCGGCGTTCAGGACAATATAGTACCAATTCGGTACCATATCAATGGCAATTCCGACCTGCCTCGTTCGTTTGGGCCACTCGCCCGTAAAGGTATTTATCTATGTAACTTAACGAAGGGTCATTTCGGGCTGATTTGGGAATCCACCACTTTTTCCGTCGCTGCTGGCAACTCAGGGAACGCCACGTCCGGATTCATCACACGACCAGCGATCAGCGAGCGATAGAGTTCGGCCGAGGCCTTGGGGACCAGCGGTTTCGATGGCGCGGCGACGGCGAAGAGCCCGAACTTCGCGTCATAACCGTGCATCCATTCATAGTTGTCGACGAGACTCCAATGAAAATAGCCGCGCACGTCGTATCCCGCGTCCAACGTCCGGCGAATCGCCTTCAGGTGGCCATGGAGATAGGCGGGCCGCTTTTGATCGGTCGCGTCGGCGATTCCGTTCTCCATGATCACGATCGGCTTCTTGTAGCGCCGGCTCAGGAGCACGATCTCTTCTTCCAGCGCCTCGGGGTCGATGATCCATCCCAGATCGGAAACGTCATCTCCCTTGCGGTGCGATTGCGCCCACGGAGCCAGAGGCGACGCCACCTCGCGCTGGTAGTAATTCATGCCGACGTAATCGACGGCGGAGGCAATTCCGTCCAGGTGCAGATATTTCTGTTCCTGCGCCATGTCGAACCAGGTTCCCAGCAGGTCGAAGGCGTCGCGTTCGAAGTGAATGATGTTCTGAATACTGAGCATCTTCGCGTCCGGGCGGGACTCACGCACGATGGCTGCGGCGCGCAGGAACATCTCGACCTCGCGCGCGGTCAGTCGATCGTAATACGATTTGCTCCTGGAGCGTCCCGGCGGAAATATTCCCATCGCGACCGCGGTCGCGTACATGTTGGGCTCGTTCTGCGGCGCGAAGAGCTGGACGTCGGCGGCCAAACGCGAGGCGACCGTTCGGACGAACCGCTCCCAGGCGGCGGGCGCATCCGGGTGCAGCCATCCGTGGCGCGAAGGGTGGTCGAAGTCGCACAGCCAGCTTGGGAAGGTGAAGTGCCACAGGCAAACGATCGGTTCGATACCCTCCTCCCGAAGCCGGCGAGCCATGGTGACGTAGTGGTTCAGCGCGTTCTCGTCGGTGACGCCGGGAGACGGCTCCACTCGCGCCCACTCGACGCTGTAGCGAAAGTGCGTGACCCCCAGGTACTTCAAAGCGGCGAGGTCGCGTTCGAATTGGCTGAAGCTGGCGACGCGCGCGTCGCGGGCGGGACTGCCCTTCTTTTTTTCAAAAAGATCCCAGTCCGTCAGAACGGCGTTGCCACCATGATCGCTCGGCTCTTCCGTCTGAAACGACGAAACCGCCACGCCCCACCAGAACGGCGGGGGCGTCGCTGGTCGCACGGCGTCAAGCGCGGCGTCGGCAGGCTTCAGAACAAAACCAGTACTCGTGTTACAGGCCAACGCGGGCAGTGCGACAAGTATCCAGAGGCTTTTGCGATTGCAATGGAGAGTCATACGGCGCGCCCCTGCCTTCCGCCGCCCGACTCCCATCGCCGATTCATCCGGCAACTCCGAATTGTATGCCCGACCTGCTTCCCCGCGCGCGCCTTTCTCTTCCTGCCGCTCTGCGTCATAAACGAGCCGTAATGAGCAACGTAATCTCATCGCGCGCCGCTTCGCAGGATTTTACCCCCATTTCATGTCCTAGTTATACGCGCAGGGTAGCATTGTTGAGCGTCACGGGTGATCCAGGCACACATATTCCGGTCCCTGCCATTCAGAGCTTGGACTTATTTTGAAGGAGTGCTTCCATGCAACGGTTTAGGAAGCTTGCGGTCGCATGTCTATTCGCGGGTCTTTTCGCGGGTTGCGGCGCCGACATCGATGCGGATATTGAAGGGCTGCTGATCAATGCGGTGGGCGACATTCAGACACGGCCGCAGGAATTGCCACCGGTCCTGGTCGATCAGGGCGATACCATCCTCATCGACACCGATGTGATTATCATCGACGACCCGTCGGAGGACCTCTTTCCCGAGGATCTCCCCAACCTGACCGTGCTGGGGTTTGAGAATGACACGGATTGGGACATCTACATCACCTATTTCGCGGACGGAGAGCTGCAGGGCATCTACGTTTACCAGGGCGAGGCGCTGCTTCTGGGATATCCGTGCCTGGAAATCGTCGAGCTCATCAGCGAGGACGATATTGATCCCTTCACCGGCGAACTGGTGGATTCGTTTGACCTGACGGGGGCGGATTTTTTCAATCCTGAGGACTTTCTTTGCGGCGACGCCCTCATCCTGACGTTCGATCCGTTTTCGATCACCGCCTCCGTGGAGGTCGTGGACCTCGCACCGTAATTCACATTCCGATGGTAATCTGAACGTTTCGACGGCTCGGGGCTCGCGCCAAACACCTCTCATCGCTCATTACTTCTTGGCGCGCGACTTTTTCTTTTTGCCGCTCGTCTTCATAACGGATTCGTAATCAGCGATGTACTTTTTTGCGGGGACCCGCGCGATCGCCTTGCCGATCACGTCCACCGCCAGATCGTCCAGCTTCTTGAAGCGGATGCAGGACTTGCCCATGTCCAGCTTCTTGCCGGTCTTGGCCCATTCCTTGCGAAACCACGACTCCTGGTCAGTGCTTCCGTAGATGCACATGAGATAGACGGCCATATGGTTCTTCTGGGACGCGAGGCCCGCAAATGGCAGCGGCTGCTTCGGATCGCAGTGATAACCGGGCGGATAGACCTTGTGGGGCACGTAATAACCGATCGCGCCGTAGCTCATCCCCTCTTCATAATCCTTGTCGAGGTTCTTGAGGATGACTTTGCGCACCGCCTCCATCGCCGCGCGCCGATCCGCCGGCAGCCCGGCAAGGTACTCGGCCACCGTTTTGGCTTTGCTGGTCATCGGCTCTCTCCTCCGACTTCAGATTGGAAAATGACTTTCGCCCGCCCGTCCGTAGGCCCGAACACCGCCGACGATGATACCCGTGGACGGTACGTCCGCGAAGTCAAACCGCGTACGCGAGCCGACACGGTGCCCGTGACACTTGCCGAGCCCGCCGCTCGCCGGCGGACGGACTGGCCTTCCGCAGAACCGGCGGTCGGTGTTGAAAAAATCCCCGCCGCGTTCTATAACTATCGTGGTTTATCGCGAATGCAGCGGCGTAGCTCAGTTGGCAGAGCAAGGGATTCATAAGCCCTGGGTCGCCGGTTCAAGTCCGGCCGCCGCTAATAGCCTCACTCAAGTTCACCGGTCAGCGCCACACCGGCCTCGCTCAACTCACGAATCTCGCGCATGAGGCGATCGCCGGCGCGCACGGGCAATTCAGAATGGACATTTCGAGCGGTCGCGACGGCGGCAGGTCAGTGGGCTGAAATTGGCCGATCGAATCGCGCCTTTGCTCGTCGTTCCGGCCCCTGCGATGGCCAAAAAAGGATCGACGGGCGGGCATTTCGGCTCCCAAAGGCTTGGATCGTCGCCACGAAGTCATTACACTAAGAACCGGGTGTTCGGGCCTGGCCGAGTGCCAGGCTCTGTGGGAAAGTTGAATCACAATGACGCGTGCGGGGAACACCGTCTCCTTATGACCGCCGCCCAACCAGAGGAGAAAGAAGATGAATGCGCTCACCCCCCGGGTTCGCTATTGGGTCCTCGGCCTGGCCCTGACGCTGACGGCCGCGCGGGCACACGCCAGCCTCCTGGTCACTAGCGACGCCTTGGACATCGTCAACGACTACCACTCGACGACCGGCGCGCTGCTCGGCTCCCTTGCGACATCGGTCAACGGGACGGGACAGCTCGCCGTCCACCTCAACGCGGCGCAGGACCGCATGTTGGTCGGTCACTTCGGCGGCGGAGTTGATGAGTTCGACGCCAATACCGGCGCTTACATCAAGACCTACAACGGCGGCGGCGGCATCGGAACGCAGTGGGCCGGCATCTATGCCCCCACCGGCGGCGTCTACATCGGCAGTTGGGACACCAACGATATTCGCGAATACGACGCCACCACCGGGGCCTTCATCCGTGTCGTCACGCCGGTCGGCGGGCCCTCCGACATGCGCATCGGCCCCAACGGCAACCTCTTCATCTGCGGTTACACCACTTATCTGGTCACGGAGGTCGATGCCATTACCGGCGCGTTTGTGAACCAGTGGTCCCTGCCGTTCGGGGCGCGGGCGAACGACATCGAATTCCTGCCCAGCGGCGAGCCGCTCGTCACTGCCATGGGCTTTAACATGGTCTTCCACTACGACACGTCGTACAACCTGCTCGGCTCCTTCGCCGGCACCGGCTGGGCCCGCCCGCACGGCATTGAGATCAGCCCGTTCGACGGCAACATCTACGCCATCGACGGCGTCACCTCGCAGGTGCACATTTTTGACCCGGTCACATTCGCCGAACTCGACGCGACGTTTCTCTCGCCCGGCCCCGGCGACAAGATCGTGGACCTCACGTTCCGCACGGTCCCCGAACCGGCGACTCTGGGATTGATCGTATCGGCGCTTTTACTCATGCGCCGCCGGCCGCGCTGACTCCGCTGCGCGGGGCAAAAAGAATAGTTGGGTGAAAGGTAACTGCTTTTCTGGGGCGTCGCCCCAGCCCCCACCAGGGGCCCGCTGCCCCTGGACCCCGCCCGCAGAAGAGACCATCCGCGTTGGGATGTTGAGCGCTGCCGCCCTCTCCGGCACCTCATTTCATTCCGTAGGGACTCCCGCTCTTGTCGCTTCCTGCTTTTCGATCGCCTTCCACTTTCTATAGTTGGATTCGTCTTGTGCCTGCAAATAAGCAGCGGCAACGAGACCGGCATGAACATAGGCATCTATGGCAGTTCCACTTCGCTTAGCAATTTCGTATTGCTTGACAGCATCGGCAGCAACTTGTTGTTCAATCTTGTTCAAGTCTTTTGCTGTCTGTTTCTCAAGACCACCGCCGAAGAAATACCAAATTGCTCCTATTGCGACGAGCAACCCAATGATTGCACCGCCCGTATTGGGGTTCTTTTTCTCGCTCATCTGGTTCTCCTTACAATCTACGCCGCGTTGCTAAGTTGTGGTTGCGTTGGCAATTCGACTGATAAAATCGCTCAGAGCCTTTTGTAGTTCCTCTCTCTCGCTCTGTCGAATGGCTCGCGCAGAAGGATCGTCCTTTGAACTCCGTTTGCGTATTTCAGATGTCATCTCTGACATTCGAACTACTTCATCCCGGACCCAGTCTCTTCGGCTAACTATCCGAACGCAATTCTTTGCAACATCCAACCGCCGACCGGATTCGTCAGCTTTGTTCCAACGCTCACGAAAAATCTGTTGGCGCATATCATCCGCGCCTTTTGACATCGTGTTTAAGCTGACTGAAAAGGCTTGATAGATCGCGATCCACTCCTCAAAAGCCGTCGCCCACGCGATGATTGCCTCGCGTTCCGAGTCCGATTGCTTGTTGCGCCGACCCAGCCTATCAGCAATAATAATTGCAGCCGCCCCAGATATTGCGGCGATGAGGCCGCCCGCGACTGTGTCCCATGAAACAGACATCGAGCGCTCCTATCGTTTGTACTATCTCCCGACCGTCACGCAAACCGCTTCACTACAGGGGCCGGGTTCTCGAGCATTCTACCGCAGCCGGGCAGGGCGTGAAAAGCAACAAGAATTGCAAGCCAAGGCCGTAATGAAGCAGGAGTCCGGCTCCGGCAACGAATCAAAAATCAGGGGCAACGCTCTCGTCCGAATGCGACGTTGGTCCCTGCGTTCGTTTCCACCGGAGCCGACTCCATTCTCCGGCTTCCACTCCGCATATCGCCCCGCGCCGCCTACGGGTACGGCAACAGCAGGTCGAACGGCGCGACCGGCGCGCCATCCACACCCGTCACCAATACGCCCGTCGCCAGGTAGACCACGCGGGTGGCCGTCGCGGCCCCGCCGGTCTGCACAAAAAGGGTGTCGGCGGCCGTCGTCTGCACATTAGAAATCGCCTTCAAGCCCGCCCCGGCATACACCTGCCAGCCCGCCGGGCTCTGCGGGGCGATGGCCTGAATCGGAAGATCGAACGTCACAAAGACCCGGCGGGTGGAAAACTCGTAATGGGCTTCAATCGGCAGGGGCGGGATCGGCGGCGGGATGTCAATTAACGGGAAAGCTTCCCTCGGTCATGTAACCTCCTGACAGCGAGCGGATGTTCGGCTCCATCGCCGGGATCACCAGCACCGAATCGACCGCCGGTGGGGCGGCGAAGGTGAGCGTGAAACCGGTCGGCGTTTTGGTCGTGATGCCCGTCGGGGCGACATCCTGCGGCATCAGCCGGTACTTGGGCAGCGCCTTGATCGTGATGATCATGTCGCAGGTCACCACGACGGTGCTGCCCACCACCTCAAAGGTTGCGGTCAGGTCAGCGCCGCGCGGGCGCTGGTTGGGCTGCGGGCGATTGCGTGACTGGGCGGGCCGTTGTCGGCGAGTTTGACGAATCATGGTAAGACCCCCTTTCAAGGGACAATCGTTTACGAAGCAATGGTAAAGCTAACAAACGGGCTCCACGGGCCGACTAATCCGCGTCGCGTCACCCAGCGGCCGAACAGGGTGGCGGTCTTGCCGTTGTCGGCGGGCGAGTATTGCACCGCGACCGGATTGACCGTCGCGACCTTGATGAACTTGGCGGTCAGCGGATTGCCGTCCGGTTCGTCGGCGATGTTGGCAAAGATGAGGATCATCGCCGCCCCAAAGGGCTTGGCCCGCTTGTCCGGCGTGTTCTGGTCGGCGTAGCGGATGGTATGCTCGCCCTGCGTGGCCCCGACCATCGAAAGCAGGGGGTTGGTGCTGGGGGCGGGGATCGGCGTATTGCCGGGATTGTCGAGGTTGAGCCCGAGAGCCACCTTGTCCTCCGGGGTCACACCGAAATTGGCCTTGATGAACATGGCGTAGGTGCGGATGGTCGGTTCGACCTGCGCCCGCACCACCGCGAACTGGGCCACAGTCACCGGCGTCCGGGTCTCCGGGGCGGTGGCCACCGTGTAGGAGGCATCCCACTCCGTGAAGAGGTCGGCGAGATACTGCCCGTCGCTGGGGGTCATGGCGTAACGGGGCGGGTCGGCGGCGATGAGGGAGGTGAAGTTGTCGAACCAGGCCCGCCGGTCGGCGAGCCGCGTGGGGATGTAAGGACCGGCCATGGGACCGATGCTCCTCTCGGACGAGAGGGACATTAAATTCGTACGCAGGCCCCACAGCGAAGTCAAGCGCCGCCGGGGATCAAAGTGCATTTTTCAATCGCCAGGGCGGAAATGCCCCTTCATCCCTGCCCGCATTCGCGCGAATGCCGTGCTCATTCGCGCGTTTGGCGCGCCCATTCGATCAAATGCGGCGCTCATTCTGTCGTTTGGCGCGCCCATTCGCGCGAATGGCGCGTTCATTTGGTCGTTTGGCGCGCCCATTCGATCAAATGCGGTGCTCATTCTGTCGTTTGGCGCGCCCATTCGCGCGAATGCGGCGCTCATTCGGCTGTTTGGCGCTCGCATTCGATCGTTGGTCGAGCCCATTCGACCGTATGGCGGCATCCGGCCAATGGGGTGATCGCAATAGACGACCTATCGCCGAAATGGTGCCGGTCCGTCGCTGGCCACCTGTTTTGATATCGTTAGCAATACCACGGCCGTATTCTGATCCATTCGTTCAAGCCAGCCAATGCACCCACATGCGGGCCACACATATACACAGAATAACCCGGGGCAATATCCGGCGGGAACTGAATGACTTGCGGAAGTACCGTGGCAAACATTTCACATAATCCAATAGTCGTGTGTACGATGAAGGCGAGGACGGAGAGCAGCGATCCCAACTCATTCGGCAATGAGTTCGTCGGGCACCAAATAGGCATCCCTGAGAACGGCTTATCTGGCGTCCTTATCGCAAACCCCTTCTCCGTGGTAAAAACGTACCCGACCGTACGGCCGGAATGAGATACCAAATCCCGAAACTCACGAAGCCATTGAAAGAACAAACTGCTTTGCGCATATACGGATGCCAGCTGCTGAGGAATTGAGTATCGCTCCGCAATTTGGTCAGTAGATTGCGGCGAGTTCGCGCGAAAGAGCATGTCAGCATAACTCTTGGGAAGTTCCCTCTTCTTGATAGTGCTATCAAACAGTCGGACGTTTTTCCACAGGCCGCGCAAGGTCTCCTGGAGTAAATCGAACAGACTTCGGCAAGTCGCGAAAATGTACTCAATTTCGCTCGTCACCATTCGCGCGCTGCCGGAGTTGTCATCACAATGATCGAAGATAAGCCGGAGCTTTTTAAAACTCGCCCCGATGTTATTTACATCATCGTAAATCCCGGTTACGAAGGATTCAACCGATGGCCAAAGCGCCCGTTGATGTAGAAAATTGAGCAACGCAAAACAAACGTGGTCCGGAGCAGCAGGTCGTTTTGCGAAGTAACACGACTCGACTGGAGTGCCTGCTAGGCGAATTGCTTTGGCTCCGGGGACGATCCACATTTTCCATTCGTTGTCTTCGTGTAGCGGATGCAATGCTATCGTTCGGCCTTGAAGATTAGCAAGGTCGAGGTGCGTTAGCTCGCTGAGTGCGTCGATGGTTGGCACAGCTGCGTTTACCGTATCTACAATTTCTCGGCGCTTTCATCTTCTGCACGTGGTGCTCGTCGAGGATTTCCTGGACGGTGACGTGCCTAATAACCCGCCCGACACTACGGCGTCTGCCAGCGGACCTTGCCGTCCGGGCCAAACAGCAACAGCGACGATTCGGAGTAGCTGGTGACCTTTCCATCTGCTGTCGTAATCTCGCTCGCGCCTAGCATGGCTCGCATGGTGCTATTCTCGTCGAACAGTTGCAGGCATGGATGGTTTTCAAGCACGGCCAGTCCGACGCGTGGCTTGCCCTTCTGGTCCGTGAGCAACAGGTGCGACCCGTCCTTGTGCAAACCTACCGTTGCGCGAACTTCGCCTTTTTCGTCGGACAGAGCTAGGCTCGCCCCATCCTTCTCAATCGCCAGCCCAATACGAGCCGTGCCTTTTTTGTCGAGAAAGTCCAGTCCTGGTCCATTTTTACCCACGAGCAGCGTGATACGACTGGTGCCATGTTCGTCGGACAGAATGAGGTTCGGCGCATCCCTGACGACACTGAGAGTAGTGCGGGGAATGCCTTTCTCATCGGACAGGGAGAGGCCAGTCACGTCCTTAGAAGAGCTAAATGTGACGCGGGCCTTTCCATTTTCATCGAAAAAGCCCAGCCAGGGCCCATCCTTACTCACGCCCAGCCCAGCGCGCGTTGTTCCTTTCTCATCGACTAGCCGGAAGCGCGGCCCGTTGTTGTCCACGGCTAGCTCGGCGTGGGACTTGCCCTGCTCGTCCTCAAGGACGAACCGGTTGGCGCGAACCTCCTTGATTGCGTTCGTCGCATTCTGCGCGAGCAGTGTTTGCGGCGAGAGAATCCAGACAAGCAGGACAATCCCAGGGCAAAGCGCCAATCCCACCAACAGGCGACGGTTGCGACGATTGGCTCGGCTCAGTGCCTTCTCCAAGTTCTCCAGTCGTTCTTCAATAGTCACGAAAGTCTCCTTTCTATTTTCTCGTCGGCCGGTCCTTTACGGGGGTGCAGAGATAATCTGCCTTGGTCGGTAGAGGCCCGCATCGCGAAGTAATCCAAGGCTTTCGCGCGCTCGATCCTCTGCCGATAACGGTTGGTAGTGAACCAGCACCATGCCCGGTTCGCGTTGGGAAATGCTTTTGTGAATCTTCCGCAATTCAGTCTCAGGCAAGTTTTTTAGGACAGCTTTGTACGACGGACAGAGTTCCCACGGTAGAAACATCTCTGCCGTCTTGCCGTCGGGTGTCTCGTAGGTGCGGGGTTTGAAGATGTCCGCAAACGACCGATTTCGCCAAGCGCTTTCCGGGAATACGATTGAAGACGGTCCCGCCTCTGATGCACAGCGCTTCGCCATGGTTACGGGTATACCGAAGACCGAGCAGTCGTATTTGAGCGGAGTCCCCACAATGCCGCAGGTAACAGGTCCGTAGGCAATTCCGATTCTGGGACAGAACTCCAATTCGTCCCGCTCGGCCATCCAACGCGCAGCGTTCAGCGCATCAAGAAAAGGGTCCTCGGAACCAAAGTCCTGCGAGAACACAACCATGATCTCGTCACCAATGTACTTGTCAACGATACCAGGCCCGCCCTTAAGGGCTTCGGCTGTAATCCAAGACAGGAAGTTGTTAACGAAGATGAGCGTCTCGGTCGAGGACAATTCGCTCGTCCGCCGCGTGAAACCGGAAATATCGGCGAAAAGTATTGCCGCGACAGTCTCGACGCCTTTCACCACGACATTTGCGCCCCAGCCATCGTCGACGGTGCCCTCAACTGACAGGGGGAATGACAAGACGTAATCTTGGAGTGAAGCAAACTTGTAGGTTACGCTGCCCATGGATTTTTTGCCTATCCAAGCTAATCACGGGTTCGATATTGGTCAACTCTTACTTGCCATCGCTCCGCCGCCTCCGGCGTCCACTGCACGTCGGCCCACAAACCGGCGTCGCGTTCCGCCCCGCCCGCGCGGGCCTCGTCCGGCGTGACGATCGCCAGCGCCTTGATCCAACCCGCCGCCGGCGCCTGGCCGGTCGGCGAGCTGTACGCGCCGCCCAGCGTCTGGTGCTCGTAATCAACGGGCAGGTCGGTCCCGTGCGCGGCGAATGCGGCGATCGTCGCCGCCGCGGCCTCGTCATCGACGACAAAGTTCCCCGCCGCCGTCCGCACCTCGCCCCACGGCGCGATCAGAATCCGCCCCGGCGGCTCCGCCCCGGAAATCGCCGCCGCCGTCATCACCACCTCGTCCGTCTGCGCCTCTGCATCCACGCTCGCTGCGTCCATCGGTCCTCGCTCGACATTCACCTTGACTTGCATGATCTCCTCCATTTTTCTTTTCCCTACGCCCCTACCCTTGCTCAGCGCTCCCTCTAATCCGGCGAGTCGGCGGAAAAAAAACGTAAGCCGCTTTCCTTCCTGGACTTGAAGTGACGGTAGAGGTTGGTTCGGCGCGGCGGGTGCGCTTATCGAGGAAGCGGCGGTGATCGGGCTATGGGAAAAGCCGGCGGCCGCGCCAACAGCATCACCGGCGCGGATGCGGGCGGATCACCGCACACGAAGGTATTCAGTGGAACGGATGGCGCGGAACTGCTTACCTTCTTCGCCTACGACGCCGCCTTCACCGGCGGCGTCCGCGTCGGACGGTCGTACGCGCAGCACGAGCAAAGCACGTCGAACGAAACCGCATCTCAGTTCGTACCGTCAGGTTGAAGCTTGTCTTTGTCCGCCGAGTCGGCAGAAGAGACGATTATGGGTGTCGAAACGACCCCGGCCTTCCGATGGAGGGACGGCATTGGGTATCAGCCTAAAATCCCTTCCTCAATCGCCGCCACGACAAGATTTGCCGTCGCCAGCATCAGAAGTCCGACGAGCGCCGCGGTCATCCCCAGAATCGCCGCATGAGGAAGGTGCAGGTAGTGCTTGAACCCCCGCCACAGGTACCAACTGAACACGCCCCAGGCAAAGACCGCGAACGAGAACTTCAGCACCGTCCTGAAGTGCGTGAACCGGAACAAGCTCGGCAACACGTAATAGGTCGCCAGATACGCCGCGGCGCACCACAGGCACACCGGCGTCGCTGTGTATGCGACAACTCTCAGCACTTGAACGAACCGGACGCGATACCGCCGCATCGTCTGCCGCAGCGCAATGAGCAGCCCGACCGCGCCGGCCAGCGGCAGGGCGACCGCGACCCCCATCCAGAGCAGGTAACTCCCGCCCTCCGTGTATGGCAGCAACGCAAACTCGCCAAGCCGGTAGGCCACGTCCAAAAAACGTCGCCGGACAACAGAGATACTCATCGGACGCATTCTGCGAACGGGGGCAACCAGGTAGATCGCTCGGCTCATGATCCACGCCGATCCATGCAGGGCGACAAAAAGGGTCGTCATGGATAAGACGATCGAGGCGAACAGGGGGATCAGCTTGATATCCTCATGCAGCGAAACGTTGGCCCAGAACCGCCGAGGCCATAGCGACTGCCACACGGTCGCCCCCCACGACCGCAGCGGTCGCCTCAACCAATGATGCTCAAAAAGAAACTCGCTCCGGCGCGTCGCGTTGTCCAGCACAGCCCGCCAGTCAAAATCCAGCCCGCATTCCGTACACTTCGGCCGCGTCAGCGTCCGCAGGTTGTAACCGCACCGCGAGCACAACACGTCGAACGAAATGGCGTCCCAGACCGGCGTGCCATCCGGCTTAAGGGACCCTACTTCGACGTCGATCGTCGGCCCTGCGCTCATGGTGGTTTCTGGAGCGGCTGGCATCGTACCGCCTTCCCGAAGCGATGGCGATTCGGCGCACTCACTTTGTCGCCCGAGGCCAGAAGACGTAGTCCCCGCCGTTCTCCTCACCGAACTTAGGATCGTGCTTCCCGCCGTCGTCTTTGCCATCGACACCCACGGAGTACAGGAGGGGTTCGCCATCGTTCAAGCGGTAAACAAACATCTTTCCCGAATAGGGGTCGATGGCCAATGAGGACCGCGTCTTGACTTTGAGTTCCTTCGTAATAGGCGTAAGCGATTCTGGCCACTTTCCCTTCTTCGCATACTCGGCATGAAGCACCAGAACGATCAAGGTACCTCGGCGCTCAGCTTCGATTCTTAGGGCGAGTTCATAAGAACGGATTCGATTCGGGGCAACCAGCTTAACAAAGGAGTTCTTCGCGATCTTCGGGCGCAATTCCGAGATGGCGTCGCGCAGCCGACGAAGCCCCTTGCGCGTTGGCGAATTGCCCGATGAAATAGCGATGTCGGAGTTCAATTCGTCGAACAACTCCGCACTAGCTTTGAAATCAAAATCCGGCTTGAAGTCATCACCGATGTTCATACCTAATGCCTCTAGGTAAGGGCGATAGGACTCCCATTTCTTGACGTCCCCTCCGGTCTTTTGGTAAAAATGCTGCAAGAAGTTAAGTTCCATGGCCCACTCGACCAAACGGATTCTCTCCTGGCGAAGCGCGCTTTTCTCGAGCGTGGCAAGCTCATCAAACAGTAGAGCGCATTGATCCGCGGGGATTGAACCCGAGCCGAGCGCTCGCAGGATATCCTCGTGAACAAGCGTTCGGAGCGAGACGGCCACGAACCCCGTGATGATCATCGAACAGCTTTCCATGTGCGTTGCGTGCCGGAGAATGCTCCGCCAAGCTTCGATTTGATTCTCCATGCGCCCCTCGCCCTCCTTCCAACCCTTCACCAGCATGGCTTTAGCGATCGTTCGAGCGGAGGCAAGAAACGGAATCGTGATTTCAACCAAGTTTGGGAGCGTTGGTGGGGCCGGCACCCAGCAGTACTTTCGGCGGAGCGCTTCCTTTAGAATATTTTCGTATGGCTCGCAGTCCTTCAGGTACGAGGCCAACTCAGGAAATTCTTCCGCAGTCCATACCCGACCTATGGCTCTATCGAATTGTTCCGCCGCCTTGCCCTCCGGCGGTTTGATCCCGTCGCAGTCCTTGCCGGGACACAGTTTCATGTAGACGTGATAGGCGTTGTCCTTCTCATCCCGCCCGCGTCGAACAAAATCGTTGTACCACCCAACGTAATCAACCGGCTTGTCAAACGTCAGTCGCGGCGGTCGATCAGGAATGTCTTTCGGCCCGGACCACGCGCGATCGGACAGAGCGAATACTACAGCCACACCAATAGCGCCTATCAACCTCTGTCGCAACATGACTCCGGCCCCTCTTCTTTTCGCTATTCGCTATTCGCTATTCGTCATTTCCCCACCACCCCGAACACCTCATCCAAACACCCCACCATGAACTCCGCATCCGCCCCCGTCAGGCACATCGGCGGCTTGATCCGAAGCACGTTCCCGTACAACCCGCCCTTGCCGATCAGGAGACCGCGGTTCTTGGCCTCCTCCAGAACCTGCGCCGCCTCCGCCGTCGCCGGCTCCTTCGTCACGCGATCCTTCACCAGCTCCACGCCCAGCATCAGCCCCAGTCCGCGGACCTCGCCGATCAGCTTGTGCTTGTCCATCAGCGCCGTCAGTCCGTCCTTAAGCTGCGTCCCCACCTTCAGCGCGTTCGCCTGAATCCCCTCGCTGTCGATCATGTCGAGCGTCGCCATGCCGTACGTCGCCTGCACGGGATTCCCCGCGAACGTGTTGAAATGAAGCTTGCCGGTCAGCGCCTTGGCGATCGTTGGCGTCGTCGTGACCGCGCCGAGCGCCGTCCCGTTGCCGATCCCCTTCGCCATGCACACCATGTCCGGCATCACGTCCCAATTCTGAAAGCCCCAGAAGTGGGTGCCCGTCCGCCCGAAGCCCGTCTGCACCTCATCCGCGATGCACACGCCGCCCGCCTTGCGCACCTCCTCGTACGCGATCTTGAAATACTCCTTCGGCGGCGTGACCGACCCGCCGACGCCCATGATCGGCTCGGCGATGAACGCCGCGACTTTGCCCGGCGTCGCGAACTTGATCAGCTCGCCGATGTCCTGCGCACACTTCACCTCGCACGACGGGTACGTCAGCCCCAGCGGGCAGCGATAGCAATACCCCGGCATCCCGTGGTGCACGCCGAACGAATGCGGCGTCGCGTACTTCCACGTCGAATGCGCCGTCAACCCCATCGTCGTCTGCGACCCGCCGTGATACGCGTTGCGCAGGGCGATCACGTCGAACGCCCCCGTGTACATCCGCGACGTCAGGATCGCCAGGTCGTTCGCCTCGCTGCCGCTGTTCGTGAAGTACGTCACCTTCAGATCGCCCGGCATGTGCTCGGCCAGCTTCTTGCCATACTGCCCGACGGTCGGGTGAATGTAGATCGTCGTCGTGTGTTGGAGGAGTCCGACCTGCTCGCGGACCCGCTCGACCACCTTGGGATGGCAATGCCCCACGCTCACGGTCACGATCCCCGCGAAGGCGTCGAGATAGCGCGTGCCCTTCTCGTCCCACAGGTACTGCATGTGCCCCTCGACGGCCATGAAGGGCTCTTTGTAGTAAGTGATGAGGGCAGGCGTAAGATACTGCTGCCGCAGCGCCAGCACCTCGGCCTTGCTCGGGCCGGTATAGGGCCGCGGCTTATGGTTGCAAACCGGTAGCGAAATAGACTTGGGCATGGGATCGTTCCTTTCCGCGAATATTGTCTCTGAGCAGCGATCGGTGGTCAAAGGAAGCGTTGGGCCATTCGGACGCCCATTGGCGCCGCGTCAGACACATGGTGAACGGTAATAATTTGGGTGATGACCGGCACGGCCACCCGAAACTCGAAGGTTCTTCGGAAGACTAGCGTTGTTCTCTTAGGCCTTTGGATTATTATCCTGCCGATCAGAGTCGACGTTCCGATCAAAGCGAACGTTGCCGTCGGTCTCGTATATGGGAGCTTCGTAGTATTCAACTGCTCCGGACGCACCTGTTCGATGCGTGCAAAATTTGAAATTGGCTTCGATCCTGCGGTTATACCTGGAGTCGTGTCAGTTGGTAGCAGAGGCTGTCAATACCAAACAGCCTACTGTCCTCTCTGGATACTTTTGATCATCATATTGTACTTTGTTGAACGATCCCGGAAATCGCTCAGCGAGGGACACTGCGTCGCATGCGATTACGACTTGACCGGCAACGTCTCCGGCCGCTGCCCCGAGTGCGGCAAACCCATCGTGAATGCAAGTAGACAGACTTGTTAAACGAAAAGCTACGGCCCCGCCACCCGCTCATACTCCCCATGCTCCGAATGAAACTTCTTCTGCGCCGCCCGGTCCGTCGCCGCGAATGTCCCCCCGATCTTCACGATCGACTCGTTGAACTCCTGCAGGTGTTTTGATGTCACGCGCTCCGGCGGGATCGGCACTAGCATCGACCAGCGTGTCGGCGGCACCAGCGCGACCGTCGTCCGCAGCGTCAGCAGCTTGCCCACGCCGTTGCGATAACCCTTCCACGACCGGCCGATCTGCTCGCGCTTCCAGAAATACTCGACCCGCGCCCGCCGGCCCGTGCAGTAACGCGGGTTCCAGTCCTGCGGCCCGGCCAGCACCGCCAGGAACACGAGCTGCGAAAGGTCGGCGTGCCCCGCCTCGTGCTCGCCGCGCGCCGCGGCCAGTTCCTTCTTGAGCGGGTCCTCGCGGACGACAATCGACTGATCCAGGCTGAAGGTCACCGGCGCCAGCAGCGTCGCCTCAATGCGCGTCCCCGGCACGCTTGACTCCCCCGGCAGCGGCTTGCCGTCCGGCCCGTCCGCCGGCACCTTGTGCAGCGTGTACAAAATCCGCGCCGTATCGTCGCTCACCAGCTCGTGAAAGTGAATCCCCACGACATCCTGCAAATCCGCCGCCATCCACTTCTTCCACACGGCGTCGGGCATCTCGATGAGCGGAATCGAATCCGGGTTCTTCGTCGCCTCGTCCGGTCGGCGCCGCTCGCGGGCCATGGTCGGCATCGCCGCGCGCCGCTCCGCCAACTCGCCCGCGCGCCAGTTCCCCGCGTTTTTCTCGCTCGGTGTGACGAACAGCTCCCACGGCACGCCCTCGCGCGCGGTCGCGGCCCTCCCCGCCCGATAGGTCCAATCCCCCATCTCGATCGGCGGCCCCGGCTCCGGTCTGTTCTTCGATACTTCGTTCAGCGGCCACAACTGCACGGCTCGCCGTCCGCTCCGGCCTTTCAATCTCGCCGAATCATCCCCCACGACAAATCCCGCGGTCAAAAACAGCGCCGCCGCGCAAGCGCCGACGACGGGCCATAACGCCCGGCAAGGGTTTCGCGGCGGAAGTGACATGAACGGCCTCCGAGGAGGGTCGAGGGTGTGCAGGCTCGCGTGCCCTATTGTATCCCGCCGAACCGCGCCCGGCCAATCAGTCCCCGGTCGCCTCTGCGACTCGACTGGGCGAGCCGCGGGCCGGAGATTCGCCGTTGCCGGGCCGGTCTTCAGCCGGCCAGCTTTTGCCACGCATTTCAATGCGTGGTCGGCGTGTTCAACCAAATCTCTTTTTCATTTTGAACTTCAGCCGGCTTCAGCCGGCTTGGTCCCGCGAAGTTAACGCCGCAACAAAGGGACCAGAAAAAGGCGAATTGTTGGCGGACTCACACGAACGACCTCACGGTCGATAGGTCGCGTTCTTGATCCACTCCGAGGGAACATCAATCTCCTGGAAGTAATCGACCACGGACGGCCGATCGAGCGGCGTCACTTCAAAGAGCATGAGCTTCCCGATCTTCCGCCGGAAAAGGTTCAAACCGCAATCCCCCGCGAGCGTCTGGCCCGCATCCTTCGACGCGTCATCGACGAGCACGATCACCTCTTCGTCGCGAACCTGAGCCAGGAAAACGACCGTCGCCGGGCTGAGGCAATTCGCATACGACAGCCCAACCATCGCAATCCCCTTCGGCGCATCCACAAACGCCAGCCCCTGCCCGAGCCGCAGATAAAACGTCGTGGCAAACTCCTTTTCGTCGTCGCACACCCACTTCGGTTTGAATCCCGTCGCCAACAGGTCCTGATACACCTGTTCCATCCGCATTTTCGGAAGGACCGCGGCGATCGGCGCTCGCGTCAGACTGCTCTCGTCCTGCCACGTCAGCCACGCCCACCATCCGCCGGCCGCCAGCAGCAGCGCGGCCGCCGCGACCGCCGTTCCCCAGATGATCGGGCTGATCTTCGCGCGGCGCCGCGGAACCACGACGACCGACGCAGGCGCGCTCTTCGACGGCGTACCAAGTACCCGCGCCAGAATCGCCTCCACCGGCGGCGGCGCGAAGACCCGCCGCAGCGCCGCGTCGATCAACGCCTGCCGATCCAGCTCCGCGCGCAGCACCGCGCTCTGCGACCGCATCTGTTCAAACGTCTGCCGCTGCCCCGCGTCCATCAGCCCGTCCACGTGAGCGTTCACCCATTGCGCGATCTGTTGATACTGATTCTGGTTCATGCTGGCTTTCTGACCGCCGCGGTGGTCCGTGTCGCGGCCGGTTCATGACTCGTCGGCGGTTGCATTCCGCCCAGTCGCTGCCTCAAAGACTCTCGTGCGCGGTGCACGTGACTCATCGCCGTGCCCGCAGGGATCCCCATGAGCTTCGAAATCTCCGCATATTCCAGCCCCTCCAGCGTGCGCAGAAGCAGGCACGCCCGCGCCGTCTCGCCGACCTCGCCCAGCGCCCGCATCATGCGGTCATCGAACATTCGCTGGTCCGCCGGCAAACGGCCCTGCGCGATCATCGCCAGCCCGGCGGCGTCTCCATCCGCCGGCCCGGCGTTGGCGCGCTCCTGTTCGGCGAGCTTCAAGCCCGCGCGCTGCCGCTGTTCTTTCCGCGCCGCGTTCAGCGCGACATTGCGCACCATCTGTCCCATCCACGCCGTGAAGCTGGTCCCCTCCTGAAATTGCTCGAACTTGCCCAGGCCGATCAGCGCGGCTTCCTGCACGACATCCTCTGCCAGGGCCCGATTCCCCACGATGCCCGCCGCGATCGTCCACAAGATCGGGAACGATTGGGAGAAATGCTGCGCGAACGCCTTCCGGGCTTCCTCTGTGGAGAAAGCAGATTCCCCGTGCCCGGGCGTGGCGTCCGGCTTCGACATCGCTTGAAGGATCCTCAACTATCCATGTCGCCAAACAGGGCTATTCTTGCAGATTCTCGCCCCGGATTGGCCTTTTTTCTCAGACAAACTACCATCGTCGGTTTGCTCACGGATACGTTTTAGACTTCGGAGGTGCAGGATGCCGGGCAAAGGCACAAAACTCTGGCCGCCGGCCCAATGGGCGGCCCATTCCCTTATTTCCATTGGGTTCGTTGGCAGCGCCCCTGCCGCGACCCCTGACGCGCACAATCCCCTCGCCGATCCCAAGGCCGTCGTCATTTCCGGCAACGCCCGCTTCACTCTCCTCTCTCCTTCGATGGTCCGCCTCGAGTGGTCCCCCGACGGAAAGTTCGAAGACCGCGCCTCCCAGGTCATCATCAACCGCCGCCTGAGCGTCCCCAAGTTCGACGTCTCCGAAGGCGGCGCGATCCATCCCACCACCCAACCGGACGCCAAATGGCCCGCCGACGGTCACAAGGTCCTCAACATCACGACCGACCGCCTCGTCATCAAATACAAGCAAGACGGCCAGCGCTTCACCAACGACAACCTTCTCGTGAAGTGCCGGATCGGCCCCGGCGAAACCTGGTGGGAGGCCGCCCCGCCGTTCACGCAATCCACCAACCTCGGCGGCACTGTCCGCACCCTCGACGGAATCTCCGGCAGTTGCCCCCTCGATCCCGGCTTGCTCAATCGCTACGGCTGGACCTTCCTCGACGACTCGAACTCGCTGCTCTTCGATCGCGGCGATCCCTCGTCCGTCACCGGTGACGTCAAAGACTGGCCCTGGGCGACTCCGCGCCACTCAAGCCTCAAGCCTCAAGCCTCAAGCCTTCCGGTTGACTGGTACATCATCGTCTACGGCAACGACTACCCCAAAGCCCTCGCCGACTTCACCCAACTCGCCGGCCGCATCCCCCTCCCGCCGCGCTACGTCTTCGGCGCGTGGTGGTCGCGCTACTGGGCCTATTCCGACGCCGAACTCCGCGACCTCGTCAAGCAGTTCCAGCAAAACGACGTCCCCCTCGACGTCCTCGTCATCGACATGGACTGGCATCTCGACGGCTGGACCGGCTACACCTGGAACCCGCAGTACTTCCCCGACCCAGACGGCTTCCTCAAATGGGTCCACGAACAGGGCCTGAAAGTCACGCTCAACCTCCACCCCGCCGAAGGCGTCGGCAAACAGGAAGCCCGCTTCGCCGAGGTATGCAACGCCATGGGCCTCGATCCCGCAGTGACCGACCGCGTCCCCTTCGACTCCACCGGCAAGGACTACGTCGACGCCTATTTCAAGTACCTCCATCACCCCCTCGAAAAACAGGGCATCGACTTCTGGTGGATGGACTGGCAACAGGGCAAACAGACAAACATCCCCGGTCTCGACCCGCTCTGGTGGCTCAACTACCTGCACTGGACCGACCAGATCCGCCGAGAGAAAGAGACCGGTCGCCGCCCGCTCATCTTTTCCCGCTGGGGAGGTCTCGGAAATCACCGCTACCAGATCGGTTTCTCCGGCGACACCTTCTGTAACTGGCCGTCGCTCGCCTTCCAGCCGCACTTCACCGCAACCGCCGGCAACGTCGGCTACGCCTACTGGAGCCACGACATCGGCGGTCACCAGCCCGGTAAAGTCGATCCCGAACTCTACACCCGCTGGATCCAATGGGGCGCGCTCTCGCCGATCCTCCGCACCCACACGACAAAAAACCCCGACGCCGAGCGCCGCCTCTGGGCCTTCCCCAGCGATCACTTCACGGCGATGAAAAAAGCCTTCAAGCTCCGCTACGAACTCCTCCCCTACATCTACACCATGGCCCGCAAGTGCTACGATACATCCCTCCCCCTCTGCCGCCCGCTCTACTACCACTGGCCCGACCTCGAAGAATCCTATCGCTTCACTGGCCAATACATGTTCGGCGACGACCTCCTCGTCGCCCCCGCCACCGAACCCGCGACCTCGCAAACCGGCTGCGCGATGGTCCAGGTCTGGCTCCCGCCTGGCGAATGGACCCACTGGTACACCGGTCGCTCTTACAAAGGCCCGCAATCCATCCTGCAGGTCGTCCCCCTCGACGAGATCCCGCTCTTCGTCCGCGCAGGCGCGATCATCCCGACCCAGGCGCCGATGAAGACCTCCGACGAAAAGCCTGTCGACCCGCTCGTCCTCAATCTCTTCCGGCCTCCCTCCTCAGAAACTCAAGCCCCAAGCCTCAAGCCTCAAGCCTCCGTCTACGAAGACGACGGCCGCGGCAACGGCTACGCAAAGGGCGAGTGCGCCTGGACGCCGATCTCCCACAAACTCGAAGTCCCGGCGCGCCGGGACTGGCACATCACCATCGGCCCCACCGAAGGCTCGTTCCCGGGAATGTCCCCCCAGCGCGGCTACGAACTCCGCGTCCATGACCTCCCCCCCGGTCTCACGCGAGTCGCCGTCAATGGCAAGCTCATCAACGCCAAGAGCGAGCGCACCGAATCCGACACGCCCTACTTCTGGTACGACACCGCCATCATGGGCCCGACGATCTCCATTCCCCCCACGAAGCGCACCGAAAAAGTCGAGATCGTCATCCACGAACCCTACGGCGACGGCTCGCTGGTCGAAGCCATGAACGGCTTCCGCGGAATCGCCCGCACCCTGTGTCAGGCCAACGACCTCTGCAAGACCGAGCTGCTCAGCGGCGGCCGCAACTGCGATACGCTCGACTACGTCTTCAACGTCCTCGAAGACGTGCTCGACCAGTCCGAAGCCATCCGCCAGTGGCGCATCCGCTGGGGCCAGTACATCACCAAGGCCATCAAGACCCCCGCCGAAATCCAGCAGCAGATGAAGACCATCCTTCGCCTCCTTGGAATGCACTATAAGGCCCGGCTCAGCGTCTCCTCCCCAAACTCCCGCTTCCTCAATGCCGACATCGTGGTCGGTTCCGTCCTGCCACTCCCCGACCTCAAGAACATTGATGTCAATGTCCGTCTCCTCCCCATGCCCGGCTGGAAGCGAGTTGGCCCCGGCCAGTGGGACGCCCACGGTCCCAGCGACGCCGCACCGCTCCTCGCCAACCCGGTCCTGGAGAGCGAAGACCCCATCGACACGGGCGTCTTTCGCGCCGCCCTCTCCATCCGCAACGATGCCCTCGATCTCGGCATCGCCTTCCCCATCGAAGTGATCTTCCTCCCTTCCATCAACGCCTGGCACGTCCTCGGACCCTTCGACGCCCCCGAGGCCGACCGCCTCCAGCGCGTCTTCCCCCCGGAACAAAAGCACGATCTCGCCGCCACCTACGACGGCCGCGGCGGCAAGAAAATCGCCTGGCGCACCTTCCGCCGCGACATCCAGCCCGGCGGCGACCTCACGAGCGAATTCTTCGTCGACTTCGACGACGTCTTCGGCGAGCGCGTCAACGACGTTGTCGTCTACGGCTTCACCTACCTCGACGCCGCCGCCGAAACCGACGCCACTCTCGCCCTCGGCAGCGATGACGGCGTCGTCGTCTGGATCAACGGCGAAGAAGTCCACCGCCACGACGTCGGTCGCCCCTACTCCTCCCGCTCCGACCTCGTCCCCGTAAAATTGAAGGAGGGCCGCAACACCCTCCTCCTCAAGATCGCCCAAGGCGCCGGCGACGGAGGCTTCTGCGTCCGCGTCGAAGACCCCAAAACCGCCAAACCCATCCCCACCATCAAAGCCCGCCTCCAGTAGCGCACTGTGGGGCGGGCCTCTGTGCCCGCCATCGCTCCGCCGCCGATCAGAACCGGGCACGCAAGCGCCTGCCAGGAAACCGCTCAACCACACTTGATGCTCTTCTCACTGCGCAACTCCGCCCAACCCGAGCTCGCGATCGGGGTTCTGACTCGCAAACCCCCAATCTTGTAAATCCCGCCCCCTTCCACTAGTTTCTCCCCCATGAACCTCGTCACCGGCGCCACCGGCCTCCTCGGCTCCCACATCGTCGAACAGCTCCGCAAACGCAATCGCCCCGTCCGCGCCCTCGTCCGACCCACCGCCGACACCACCTTCCTCAAAAGCCTCGGCGTTGAACTCGTCCCCGGCGACCTCTCCGACCCGCCCTCCATCGCCCGCGCCTGCCAGGGCGTTCAGTGCATCTACCACGCCGCCGCCCGCGTCGGTGACTGGGGCCCCTGGGAGGACTTCGTCCGCATCACCATCGACGGCTCCCGCAACCTCTTCGACGCCGCCGAGGCCGCCGCCGTGCCCCGCTTCATCCACATCAGCAGCATCAGCGTCTACGGTCACGTCAACCAGCCCGGACTCGTCATCGACGAGACCGCCCCGCTCGGTCAGCAGCTCTACAAGTGGTCCTACTACACCCGCGCGAAAGTCGTCGTCGAGGAGGAGCTGTGGCGCCGCGTCCGCGCCGGCAGCAAAGTAAAATACACCGTCATCCGCCCGAGCTGGCTCTACGGCCCGCGCGACCGCGCCACCATCGGCCGCCTCGTCACCATGATCAAGAGCCGCAAGGCCAAGCTCCTCGGCTCCGGTGACAACCGCCTCAACGTCGTCTACGCCGGCAACGTCGCCGAGGCCTGCATCCTCGCCGCCGACAACCCCGCCGCCGTCGGCCAGGCCTACAACTGCTCCAACGACGGTCAGCTCACCCAGCGCGAATACTTCGACCTCCTCGCCAAGGCCATCGGTGAGCCCCCGGTCACCAAGCGCGTCCCCTTCAAAGTCGCCTACCGCGCCGCCTTCGTCCTGGAGTGCATCGGTCACCTCTTCAAAACCAAAAAGCCCCCGCTGGTGACGCGCTACGCTGTCTGGCTCATGGGCCGCGACACGTTCTTCAGCGCGGATAAGGCGCGAAGGGAATTAGGCTGGAAATCAACAGTGGGGTACAAGGAAGGCATCCCCGCGACAATCCGCTGGTACGAACAATCGCACAACGCTTTAGCCCCCGGTGAATCACCGGGGGCTTCCCCCGCTCCCGTTGCGTCGTGAATCACCGGGGGCCGTCGTCCCCGCAAACGTGTAGCGTCCGTTCAGATCCGAGCCCGGAACGCGAGCGACGGGTATTGTACGACCCACCCCTCGCTGGCCGGCCGGCGGCTATCACGACGTCGCCGCTGGCACCCAACCCGCCCAACTCCCTCAAGTCTCGAGCCCCAGGATTCAGGCTTGTAGCCTGATTTACGATGGCCGGCAGCACGCCTTCCGGCACGTCGGCTTGCAGGGCGACTTGCGGGGCTCCTTGTAGGATGCTTTCTTGATGATCGGCTCGCAGCTCCCCTCGTCCACGTACTCATACTTAATCTTTCCGGGCTCCGGCGGCAGTTGCACCTCTACCACGCGCTGCGGCGGACACGGCAGCTTCGTCCGATGCACCCGCACCACCCGGTCCGGCAGGCGGGGCGCTTTCTTGTAGACGTACTTGGGAGGGGGGCAATTCCTGCACTGGACGGTCTCGTAGCGATCTTCATAGATCTTGTCGTTGTTCGAACAGGCCGACAACCACAGCAGTCCCACCAGGGCGCAGGCGACTGGCGTTTTCGTAAGGAGTGACCGATTCATCAAGGTACCCTCCAAAAGCAAAGACACGAAACCGAATTGAGTGCCGCGCTCGCGGCCCTTCGCTCGTCCCATGATAGATCGCGACGGATTTAGGATTGATTAATTCACGATAACAGGATCGTTACCGCAGTTGAAATTCTGGTCACCAGGGGCTGCATCGAGAATGTCCATGCGCGCCCGGTTCGCCTCTTGTGAAACCGGCTCCCAGCCGGTAAACCCTTTTGGCCCGGCAGGGCCCACGAAGGTTGCCAGGCGTTTCAACGCCTGGAAAACGGCCTAAAGCCTCTCGGCCCGGCAGGGCCCACGAAGGTTGCCAGGGTGTTTCAACCCCTGGAACTGAAATCCCCCTCCCATCATTCGCCATCCCCCACCCACATCCGACCTCCGCGCTTCCCCTATTCCCCTGTCACCTGCTTACCTGTTCATCTTGTCCCCCATCCCCCATCCGACTTCCACCACCACGCCCCCCGCATGCCATCGAACCCCATTTTAGCCCCCGGTGAATAACCGGGGGGCTTCTCCGCCCGCGATTCCATTAATCACCGGAGGCCGCGCGTACGGCGCGTGAATCATCAGAAACCTCACATACCGCCACCCGTGGGACAGCTACGCCCGCGCCCCCCAACCCCCTTAGCCCCCGCTGAATTATCGGGTACCGCTTTGTATACAAACCGCTAGCGTTCGTCCCTCGTGCCAAGGATAGAGCGCAGCGTCACCTGCGCACAGAATCAACGGCGGGACGGAGGATTCCTAAACCGCCTCTCAATTTAACCCTAGTCAATAATCGGGGGTCCCACATCGAGCCCGCGTGCAATGGGCAACACATTACTTGGAGACAATTCTCGCATCAACCAGCCAACCCCTCTCTCACTGTCTAAAGCGACTCTTGATTGACCCGGCCCGGGCCTGGTCTAGCCTTGTAATTACATCGCTCTCATGCCCAACAACACATAAAAATGCCGGTTTAATCGGATCGCCGGAGAAGTATCTCCTCATCTGTTGACAATCCTGCCGGAAGCCGTCCGGCATCACATACAAGTATCGCCAGCAACTAAAGGTGAGTCTCGTTGACCGAGCTATGTACTTTTCAGCAGCCTGAATAGCTGCAAATGCCTCTTCACTCTTCCCGACGATCCAATTTGCTAATGCAAGGCACTGATAATAGTTTGCCCCTTTGAGTTTGTTTTCGATCGCTCCTTGCATGTCCATCTCGACAATTTTTTGGAACAGCTCCTTAGGAACATTTCCCGATGTTGCCCATTCTGCAATTGCGAAATTGAATACATCTGGAATTCCCCACCGTTCGCGAATAGGGTTGTTACCGACGATTTCCTTGATTGCTTCGGAATAATTACCGACGGCAATTAAGGCGAGAACATAGTCAGTTCGCAGGTAGACCTGTTCGGTCACTTTGAGCTCTGGATCTTGCAACAGGTCCTTTAACATTAACTTGCAAGGCAGCGCTCCCTCTCTACTTGCAAGCAGTTCTTCAGCGATAAGCCTTTTTGCATCGTTATTCAGCAACTGAATTCCAACCTGTGTGGGCACCGAAGACAGTAGCCCCGGGCACACATTCACGAGAATTCTGATGCTTCGAGTTGCTTGTTGCGAGGTGAGTCCAGGATTGGAAAGAACATCCTGTACATCTTGCGCCGCCGCCTCGGTGTTCTTTCCGAAGTAACTCGATGCCGCAGCTCGCTCTAGGAGCGCATCAGTATTACGGTACCCGAGTTCAATTGCCTTGTTCAAGAGTTCATAAGCGATTTCGTGTTGGGTTTCACTCGAATAAAGCATTGCGACGTGATAGATAACTTCGGGGTCCTGTTCGTATCGTTCAAGGATACGGTCAATTCGCTCCTCGCGCCGGCTATTCAATACACGGAAGCGTGAAGCGGCAGATTTTTCTGTCATTGCCCGAATAAAGCTAATGACTCCAGCACGGTCGTCGACGTTCGAAGTGACAATTTCATCCAACAGTTGTTTGTATTCTCTTGTGAGGCGGCTCTTGGGGTGTTCCAAGGAAAAAATTGTTTGTTCAATTAGTGAGATGTGCGGATAATGATGTATTACGCTCGCAAGTTTTTGGTACTCAAGCTCCGAGCGAAACTCCTCTCGCCTTGACCGCAGTGTATCTGTCTCATCATCAAGATCGGGGACATTCGACATCGCGAAGTGAAGCTCAACCGATTGACCCGGGCGCTTATCCGATTCCGCGCGAATATCGTGAACGATGCTGCGCAACCCCGCAAGATTCTGCGAATTAGGAAAAAAAAGGACTACAACCGCATCTGGAAGTTGGCGGGTGCATATCCCCTGTACATCGGTATGGCCTGTGCGAGAGTCAATAAGGAGATAGTCAGGATCAAGCGTTTTCTTAATTTGCGCTTTGAGATCTTCCAGAAGCAGATAGCCATTGGCTGCTCGATACAAATACTGCCAATCGATTGAGGATAGTTTTGTATGATAGTCGTCTTGATCACTGAGTCCTGCCGGCATCACCCATAGGCGTCCACCGTTGCGGCCTACAGCGGGGACTTCATAGACGTAGTCGTTTATCTCGGGAGCTTGGTTCGAGGAAACGAAGCGATTTACATACTCGACGACTCCAGGTCGTGGCGATTTCGGTGCAAGAGTAGAAAAAGTGTGCACGCCGGGGGCTTCCAGATCAAAGTCTATGATGGCAACTCGTCTTCCCGTCTGCGCCAATTCGGCCGCGATGTTGACGAGTGCGAGTGTCCGGCCAACACCCCCCTTAAATGAGTAGAATGTTACAGTGTACATGCAATTGCCCTGCACCCGCTCAAGGAAAATTGGTCTGCACGTCGCATAACGTCTTCAGTTATCACGAGTACGCGAAGTTGCGTTTCTTTTTTAGGAGCGAACCCGGATGAAAACTGTGGCGTCGCGCTTCCAGCGCGATCGCGTAGCCGACTTACATTATCATTAAAACCGAGCAAATAAAGATACTGGTCGTAGGCCGAGTTTTGAACTAGTGAACCCCGCTCCCATCGTCCTAGCGTCGCTTCGCCCAACTTTGTTAGTCTAGCGAAGTCTGCGCGGCTGAGATCGTGGAGCTTTCGAAGTCGTTGGATTTGGCGAGGCGTAAGAACCCCCAAGTGGCGACAAACTGCATCATGCTTAATTTCTTCGGATTCAGTATCGAGAAACTCCGCCCCACACGAAGAGCAAGTCCGAACCGGGACCTTTACAGTAAGCGTAGCGGCTTCGTCGCCGCTTCCGTATAGGAATGAATGGTCGACGATGGTGGTCGTAACGGAGTTTTCGCCGCAAAGGCTACATCGGATCGCGTCCGACTCATTAATCGTGCCATTGTCATTAGTTTCATTCATAGGTCGCTCCAACTCTAAGAGGCGCCCTTGCTTTGGTGAAAGCTGCGCCCGTGAATTGTTCCTGAACCTAATTGCAGTTTGATGTATATCTTTTGGGGCGTGGCCTCTACAATCAGAACGTATCCAAACCGTCCAGGAGGCTTTTTCAGCAGCACTTCTTTAAGAGGCGGAATACTGTCCGCCAGTAGCTCCTCAACGAATTCCCACGCGCCGACTTCGGTGAAATATTCTCCGCTTCTGGGGTCGACACATTGCGTGGGTTGCCATTCGGTTGGACACTCAGGACTCCATTTCGTTGTTCGAGCCCCTTTGCCTCTCCTCACAACCGCTAACAACTCTCGGCGAACTCTTGCGAGACGCTGTTCATTCGAATCAGCCGAGTCCGCTGAGAGGGCATCTGTAGATGTCTTGCCGGATGTGGTTTTTTGATCATCTCGCATACCATCGACAGATCATATGATCTAATGGACATATTTGTCAACAACTATTTACTATCAAATGATCTGGTCCCATAATAAAGATTGCTTTGCGATGTATAATGGCAAAGAAAAATTTCCATAACGCCCGTTGCAATAATTAGTTACGCCGGATGAACCATCCTCGACAGTTGCTGGCCTGGAATCCCTAACACCGTCCCCGTGGCAGAGTTTACGCAAGGTCTACTCGCTGGGGCGAGCGGTGCGACGACTCGCCGACGACCCGGTCAACATCCCGGTTCCCCGTTTCCGCCAGAGGGAGCGCTGGGCAAGTGTAGTGGTCAGAGGCAAAAGAGAAGGCAGGCCGTGTATCCCGTCGAAACCCCGACGGCCACGGCCCCGGAGATTCCCCGCCATGAACACGAAAATTCAACAATATCAGCCTGATTCAACCACTTCGTTTTTTTTCGCGCGCCGCGCCCTCAGGCCCCACGCCTCAGGTCTCAAGCCCCAAGCCTTCAGGTTTGCGCTCGTTTGCGCTCAATTGCGCTTCGAGAAAAACTGCGACAGGAGTTTACCCGCTCGCCCTGTCGAGTCGCCGTGGCGACCGGGGCGGGTGGACCACTTTGTTCGCTCAATTTCGCTCAATTTCGGCCCCCTCCCTCTCCCCTGTTCGCCTCTCCCCTGCTCCACTGCTCTGTGGCCCGTTCCGCATGGTCCCCCTGGTTCCACCAAGCAAAAAAACAACTCGTCTCGGTGTCCCTGTGTCTCGGTGGTGCATCCCCATCCGCGTCCATCGGCGCCATCTGCGGACCCGTTCCGCCTCGTTCCGTCCTGTTCCACCAACAAAAAAAGAAACCCAGTTTCGGCCCAGCCCTCCGTGCCCTAGTGCCTTCATCCCCTATCCGGATCTGCGCCCATCTGCGCCATCTGTGGATCCGTCTTGTTTCACCAACAAAAACAATCTCTGTGTCCTCGGAGCCTCTGTGGTGAACCTCTATGGGCGCGCGGAGCCCCCGCCTCGCTTTCGCCGGTCGCTTTTCAGAATTGTGGATCGAACCTTCGCCCGGAGTTCACCCGGTGTTTACCCGCCAGGGCGGGCGGCGAGACTTCCGAGGGGCGTGTCACGGATTCGGGTTATGGACGATCTGGTCCGCCTCGTTCGACACCTGCCAGACCACCTGGTTCCGCGCGTCGTTCAGCGAATCGCTCGCCCGGTCCAGGACCGTCGCGATGATCGTACCCCCCGCCACGAATTGGAACGGCTGGACGACGTCATCGGTGAAGCTCTCATCCAACCGCCACTCCGGAGCGGTCCCCGCCCCCGAGTTGCACACCGTCCCCTGGATATGGTCGGCGTCGACGGCCTTGCCGATCGGCAGGTTGCCCGGTGCGGCGCCCGAATACACAAACCCGCGCTGCGTGCACAGATCGCCGCCGAGGCAGGTGAAGTTCGGGTCCGTATCGCCGAAGACGATCAGTTCCGGCAGCGGAACAAACGTCCCGCCATTGTCGCGCCGGCGAAGCGAGATCGTCGTCGCCGTCGACGGGTCGCCGCCCACATTGGCCGGCAGCGACTGCTCCGGAAGCTCGTTGATCCCGAAATCCATCACCAGGAGCCGATTGCCCGAGAGCAGCGTGATCACGTCGCAGCCGATGTTGAAGGTGTTCCCCGAGCCCGTGGGAATCGCGTCGGTGTAGCCCGCGTTGAGATAGTTCTGCACCTCGGCGTCGCAGACGAATCCGCCCGTCCCGGCGGAGGCGACAAAGGTCATCGCGTAGCGCACGCGCTGTTGGGCCTGATTGGTCAGGGAGACCGTGATCCCCCTGAGCGCCGCATCCAGCTCGCAGACCGACCCGATGGCGTCTCCATCGCCGGGCTGCGTCGTCGGCGGCGGCTCCGGCGGTGGTCCCGGTCGCGGGGTGATGTTCGAGGCGAACTGCGCCGCCAGAAACGGACTCATGCCCCCGCAGCCCCAGACAATGGCGCTGACGGCGGCGATCAGGGCGATGAACACGCCCGGCATCGAAAGTCGACGCAAAAGGGATTTCATTTTCACGCCTCCTTGAAGGCTGGAGTCTTACATCCTCGTTCACGAGGGCGGGCGGCGACGTTCAGCGGCTCACCCCATCGGGCGGGCCTGTCGCCGGTCGCCTCGGCGCGTCCGACCCTGGCGGGACGGACTTCCCAGGCGGGTAGGTCGGTCGTCTTCTCCCCGGAAGGACCTCTTCTCGACCGCTCATCCGATTGTACCGCCTCCCCCGGTGCGAAGCAACGGCCGGGGGGTCGTCAATCGGTGCCAAATCTCAGTTTCTTTGGGGGCCTTCAGCCCGGCCACCAACCAGCGCCAGACCGGTAGAATTATGGGGTGCAGTAATCAACAGGGTGGTCCCAGAATGTCGGAAGACTTTTGGGGAATCGACGACCCGCAAGAGGTGGAGCGCATCGAGCATGCAATCAACGCCCGTACGCAATCGCACTTTCGCGTCATCTTCTACCTCGGCGGCTTCGGCGCCGTGGCGGCGGCAATAGGCAAGCTCCTCGGGCCCCATTACCCCGTCCTTGCAGTCATCGCATCGATCGCGGTGTTCCTCTTTGGGCTACTGACTCACATTGCCTGCGAAGTCTCGAGATACGAGAGGGCCAAGGCGGAAGTCCTGACATCGATGGGCCGCTGCCTGAACTGCGGATACAAACTCGAACCGCACACGGAGTCGTCCTGCCCGGAATGTGGGCGCACCAGAGACTCACCTGCACAGCCCCTTCAATAATCAAAACACAGCTAACCCTGTTCCTCCGTCGGCTCCGCCTCCTTCTTTTCTTCCGGCGTTTGGGTGGGCTGGTTCACCACCGTGACCGGGGCGATCTTCTCGAGGCTCTCCTTGACCTTCGACGCCTCGCCCACGACGACGATCGACAGCTTCTTGGGGTCGATCAGCCTGTCCGCGGCCTTCTTCACGTCCTCGCCCGTCGTCGCCTTCACGCCCGCGAGGTACTTCTGGAGATAGTCCTCGGGCAGGCCCTGCGTCTCGATCATCCACAGGTCGCTGACCGTCGCCTCCGGCGTCTCGCGGTCGCCGGGGAAGGAGCCGCTGATGTAGGTCTTGGTGTCGTCCACCTCCTCCGCCGTCGGAAGCGTGCCGCGCATCTTGTCGATCTCAGACAGGATTTCCTTGACCGTATCGGCGGTCGTCGGCGTCTTGGTGAAGGTGCTCACGGTGAATTCGCCGGCGAAGCGCCGCGCGTTGATGCCGCCGCGGGCACCGTAGGTCAGGCCCTTGTCGACGCGGATGGCCTTGTTGAGGCGGCTGTTGAACCCGCCGCCGAAGATCTGGGCCATGACCCGCGAGGCGAAGTACATCGGGTCCGCGCGGGTGATGCTCAAATGCCCCACGCGAATCTGGCTCTGCACCGAGCCCGGCCGATCGACCAGGTAGATGTGCGTCGCGCTTCGCTCGGGGATCGCCGCGATCCTGGGCGGCGTGAAGTCGCCTTTGACCTTCCAGTCGCCGAGGTGTTTTTCGGCCAGCTTGAACCCGTCGGACGGCGTGATGTCGCCGGCCAGATAGAAAACGGCGTTCTCCGGCCGCACGTGCTCCGCCCACCACGCTTTCATCGCGTCGAGGGTGATATTGTCGAGGTCCTCCAGTTCGCCCGAGGTCGTGCGGCTGTAGGGGTGCTCGCCGTAAAGCTGCCGGCGCAGTTCGCGCTCCGCCAGATACTCCGGCGTCCGCGTGGAGACCAGCAGCCCCATGCGCGTCTGCTTCTGCATGATGTCGAATTCATCCTTGGGGAACGTCGGATTCTCAATCACATCGCGCAGGAGTTCCGCCGCGAGGTCCAGCTTGGGGAGCAGCGCCGACCCGCCGACCCGCGCGCTGTCCATGTCCGCCGAGCCATAAAGGGAGATGGCATTGGATTCCAGGATCTCCGCCAGCTCCTTCGCGCTGCGCGACGTGGTTCCCTTGGTGAGCAGGCCCATCGTCGCACTGGCCACGCCCGGCTTCGTCTCGGTCCATGCCCCGCTCTTGAAGGAGAGCGACATCGATACCATCGGCACTTCATGATTGCTCACCACCACGACGCGCAGACCGTTGGCCAGCGTCTTGTCCGTGTGCGGCACCTCGGGAAAGTCGGCCAGCAACTCCGCCTTCGGCGGTTCGGCGGGAAAGTCGGACGGTCGCTTGGCCTCCGCCTTCGGGCCGGTCCGCTGGGCGACGCGGTTGGTCCCGTCGTCTTCGACCGGCGGCCGATTATCCGGATCGTCCTTTGACTCCTTGTCGCCCTTGAGCAGCGAGCCGATCATGCCGCCGGCGCTTGGTTCGATGGAGACATTGATCACGCCCTCGCGCGGGAGGTACTTCTTAGCCACACGTTTCACGTCGTCGAGCGTGACGGCGTCGATCTCGGCGAGCCGGCGATTGATCCGCTCGGCATCGCCCCAGAGCACGGCGTATTGACCGAGCAGGCGGGCCTTGTTCGCGACGGACAGCGCCCCAAAGACCTCGTCGCGGCGCTGCTGGTTCTTCATCTTCTCCAACTCCGCCCCGGTGATGCCCTCTTCGCGGACATCCTTGATGTGCTTCTTGATGGTCTTCATCAGCTCCTTCTTGTCGCCGAAGGGCAGCAGGACGCCGCCGGCCGCGGCCAGACCGCCTCCCTCGAAACCAAAGGCCCCGGCGAGCGCGACCTGGGCGATCTTCTTGTCCTTGACGATGTCCCAATAGAGCCGGCTGGACTCACCGCCGCCGAGCGCGCCCATGAGAATCTCCAGGGGAAGCGCGTCAGCGTGACTCTCGGGGACCGTCAGGTAGGCGACGCCGAGAATGGGTAGCGGCCCTTTGTCTTCCGGCAGCTTGATCGTCTGTGTCTTCGTCGGAGGCTCGATCTTGCACTGCGGCCGAGGGGGCTGCGGACATGGGGGAATCCACTCGAAGTATTTCCTGGCCAGCGACTGCACGTCCGCGTGCTTGACCGCCCCAACGACGACGAGCGTCGCATTGTTGGGCGCGTAATACTTGTCCCAGAAGGCGGAGACGTCCTCGACCCTGGTTTGGCGAAGGTGCGCGATCTGCCCGCCGGGCGTCCAGCCGTAGCAATGCTCGCCGAAGACTTTTTCAAGAAGGCGCTCGGGCACGCGGCCATAGGGGCGGTTGTGGCCCATGCGGAGTTCTTCTTCGACGACCTTGCGTTCCGTCTCGAAGCCTTTCTTGTCGATTTTGAGAAAGGCCATCCGCTCGGATTCGAGCCACAAGGCGAGTTCAAGCTGGTTCGAAGGAATCTCCTCTACGTACACCGTTTGGTCGAAAGCGGTGTACGCATTGCAGTCGCCGCCGACGCGGCGGATGTTGTCGAAATGCGCCGTCTCGCTCAGCCGGTCAGTCCCGCGAAACATCATGTGCTCGAACATGTGCGCGAAGCCCTGGCGACCTTCTTCCTCGTTCTTCGAGCCGACGTGGTACCAGACCTGCACAGCGGCGATCGGGCAGGAGAAGTCCTCCAGCGTGATCACCTTCATGCCGTTCTTGAGTTCGATCTGTTGGAACGGGTAGCGACGATCGGCGGCGAGGGCGGGGGACGCTGAAAAGACGAGGGCGCACAGGGCGAGAACGAGACGCTTCATGACGAATGACTCCTGAATTAGGCTTCGGTAGATGCCGATGCCGTTAGTTAGAACGCACTGCAGGCGGTCGTTTCACACGTTAGTATGCGACCAGCCTTGAGGCAATGCAACGAGATGGCGAATGGCCGTTCAAGCCCAAGTACTCACACACCCATTACTTGGTGTCATTTTCCGGTGGCCTGAATGCTAATGAGCTCTCTGGAATTGGCTCATCGATGACGGGGTTGAACGTCCGACGGCCCCGCCTTTCGTGCGTGATATAGCTGTTCACGTCCTCGACTCGGCGAACAAGGAATTGCCGACTATCTACCCAAATAGTGGCAGATGTGCTCTTCCCGCGCCCCGCGACAACATAGCAATTGTGGCCGTCTACTGTTTTGTCTTCTAGTCGCATTAAGTTCCTTAGGCCGGAAATGCCTGGGCCATGCACCTCGCCGGGCATCAATAACATCACAACGGTGTGCTCTCCTCCAACGGAGATCGGCGGATCAATTGCCTTATCAAGAGATGCTCGATCAATGATCTTTCTCCCTTTGTTGCCTCCCCACCAAGTCTTGACCTGTTGGCCGTTTCGCCAGATGATTTGTCGAACCTCGTTAGCGCGCTTTTTGTCCCACTCTTGATATCGAAACTGGCCAGGACGGACGAATGCCGTCGTGAACTCCCTTGTTCGTTCCAGCCTCAGAGGGCTTTCTCGACTATTTCCTTCCAAGTAACCGGTGTCCCGATACGTTTTGCACTTGGAGTAAACCTCCCTAGTTCGCCTGAGGATCTCTTCTGCCGTTAGCTCAGATGAGGGCTGGCTGGTTGTGGATTGAGAAATAGGAGGGGGACATACAAACAAAACGATCGCAATCCCAGTCGACGTCAGGCAACCGACTTGCATTTGAAGCATGGGAGGCTCCATCTTGAAAAGATCGTAATACGATCAAGGCAACTGTCCTTACATCTTATCGATCACAGAGCCACCAATCACACCTCCCATGCTTTGACCGGGCGGTCCCTGGCCGATAGCGTCTTACTATGTCCGGTGGCACTCGCACCCCCGAACACGCTTGGCGTTCATTCCTCGGCCTGAACGCCTCCACCTTCGCCCTCCTCGCCGCGATCCTCTTCATCACCGCCAGCACCGAACTCTGGTCCCCGCTGATCCCGCAATACCTCAAAGAGCTTCGGCGGCAGGCTCAATCAGGCGATCCCTGGTTCATCCTCCTGATCGGCCTCTATGGCTTTTATCGCGATGGTCTCGAAGCGATCAACTACTACGCAGGCGGGGCGATCGGCGGTTGGCTCAATACGCGTCGCGCGCTGCTCCTCTTCAACGTCCTCCCCCTCGTCGGCCTGACGATCATCCTGCTCTGGCAAACGCCGCTCGCCGTCTTCGTCGCGATTCCTTTCATCTTCGTCTGGGATTCGATTGCCGGCCCGGCCACGATCACCGTCGTCGGCGACGCCATCCCGCCGGATCGGCGGACAATGGCGTTTTCGCTGCAAGCCATCTTTCGCCGTGTCTCGCGGATCTTCGCCTACTTCCTCAGCGGCCTACTCGTTTGGCAATTCGGCAGCGTCGGCGGTGTCCAAGCCGACATCGTCGTGTCGATCGTGCTCATCCTCCTGGCCATCGGGATGCAGGCCCGCTTCATGCGGACCGCCAGCCGCGACGCGCAGATGTCGATGCACCGACCGAGACATCTGCTGCGCCAGTTTCCCGCCGATCTGAAGCGCCTCCTCGCCGCAGACATCTTCGCCCGCTGGGCCGAGGGGCTGGCCGGGCCGTTCATCATCCTCTACTGCGTGCCGATCCTCTCGGAAAACCTCGCCACCGGCGCGGCCCTCTACCAATCGCTGCTGCTCAATATCCAGGCGGCGGTCAACATCCTGCTCTACGTGATCATCGGCCCTCTCGCCAGCCGCGAAGGCCTCGCCAAGAAACCCTTCATCGGCCTCACCTTCATCTTCTTCGCACTGTTTCCCGTCAGTCTCGCGGTGCTAGGCCCTACGCTCGGAACGATCGGGCTGGCACTCGCCTTCGTCATCGGCGGCCTGCGCGAGATCGGCGAACCGGCGCGCAAGGCGATGATCGCCGACCTCGTTCCACCGGACGTGAGGACCCAGGCCATCGGCCTCTACTGGAGCGTCCGCAGCGCGGCGGTCATGTGGGCCTCCCCGGTCGGGGCCGTCGCGTGGATTGTCGGTGATCGCATCTCGCCGGGCATCGGGCCGCTGGCGACGTTTTCGCTGGCAAGTTTCGTCGGATTGGCGGGGGCGGCCCTGTTTTTTACCCGGTTTGGGCGGTCCTGACAGAACTCCGCAAGATTTTCGCAAATCCGCCTCTCAATCGTGTCAGATTCCGCCACGAACGGGGTATGGGTAATAGAGATTGGAGAAGGTTTCCCTGTCCGGAGGCCCGCGTATCTCGGGCCAATAGGGCCCGGTGGGCGCCGAAGCGCGCGTCGAGCGGAACGACACTTTGGCCAAGGCGCCCACCAAATATTGGCTTCATGCCGTCGGTCCGCTGCGCATTCGTCGGCCCAGGAGCGCGCTGCCAATAATCGCGGAGACCGCCGCGACGGCAAGCAGGACGCCGCAAGGACGCGCCAATCCCGCGAGCCCTTCAAACGACAGCACGCTCATGAACGCGTCGTAGGACTGGCCGTTGATGGTGAAGAGCCCAAACTTCTGCATCCACTCCGGCATGACGTGGCGCGGGACCATGCTCCCGCCGATCGCGCTCATGGCGAGAATCACGATCGTCCCGACCGCGTCGATCTGCTCCGGCGTCCGGCACAGCGCGCCGAGGAACAAACCGAATCCGATCGTGGCCGCCGCCGTGCAGAGCGTGACGGCAAAGAGACCGCCGGTGATCTGCCAGATGGCGACGTCGAAGACGAGCCACGCGTAGATATACATCACGTAGCACTGAATCATTTGCACCAGCAGCATGTTGGTCAGTCCGCCGAGCAGCAGGTGCGAGGAGTGGATCGGGGCAGCCGTCAGCCGGCGAATCTCGCCGCTCTTGATCGAGTCCAATATCCCGCGCGCCGCACCGGCCGCGCTGAAGAGGAGAAACATCGGCACGATCCCCGCGAGAAAAGCGTGCTCTGCCGCGTTCTTCATCCGCTTCACTTGGACCGTTTTCCGGTCGATCTTTACCAGCATCCGCTCATCCAGCTCCGCGGGGCCGCTCGTCGCCGGCTTTTCCTTTCCGATGTTGAACATGCTGGTGAAGAGCTGCCGGCCGGCCGCCATCTGCACCAATCCGCCGACGATCTGCGGCTCGATCGGCTCCAATTCGTCGTAGTACATCACGATTCCCGCGTGATGGTCCGGCCGGTGGAGCATGTTGGGCGACTCGTGAAAGCCTTTGGGAATGACGAGTGCGACGCGATACGTCCCACGGCGGCGAATCGCGTCGATGGCTGCCTCGGCGGTCAGCGGCGGGCTGCCCTCCGTACCATCCATCGTCCGGATGACTTTCATATTGGTCGCGGAGAGCGACTCGATCATTTGCCGCGAGGCGTCGCTCTGGTCTTCGTCGACCACTGCCACGCGAAACGGGCGGCCGGTTCCCGCTGGACCGCTGAAGATGTTGGTAAAGACGGTGTAGAGGACGATGCCGGGCAGGAAGATGACGGCGAGCGTCGCCTTGGAGCGGCCGAGGATGAGCAGGTCCTTGCCCGCGATGATGGCGATGATTCGAAGCGAGCGCAGCACGTCGTTAATCCCTCAGTGCCCGGCCGGTCAGTTCCAGGAAAACGTCTTCCAGATTCGGCTCGGCGAGGCGAAGGGCCGTCGGATGCAGGCCCAACGTCTCCGCGGCCTTGGCCGCCTTCAAGAGCACCTGTTCACCCTGCGGCACGGTCAGGTGCGCAGCAGTCTCCTTCACGGTCCAGGCTACATCACCCAGGGCGGCCGCCAGCTTTTCGGCGGCGGCAGGTGTCATGTCCAGGGCGTCGACGATGAGCGCGACTTTCTTATTCGTCGCCCGGACCAGTTCATCGAGCGTCCCCATCGCCAGGATCTTTCCGTGGTCGATGATCGCGGTGCGCCGGCAGAGCCGCTGCGCTTCTTCCATGTAGTGCGTCGTGTAAAGGATCGCCTTTCCGCCGGCGGCGAGCTTTTCGACGACTTCGAAGATGTACGCCCGCGCCTGCGGATCGACGCCCGCCGTCGGCTCATCCATGAGTATGAGATCGGGATCGTGCAAGAGCGCGGCGGCGATGTTGAGCCGGCGTTTCATGCCGCCGGAAAAGGTCTTGACCAGATGGTCCGCGCGATCGCTCAGCCCCACGTCGGCCAGGGCCTGGTTCGTTCGGGTGCGAAGGAGGGGCCCGCCAAGATCGTAGAGTCGTCCAAGGAAGTGCAGGTTCTCGCGGGCGGTCAGCCGATCCGCCAGGCTGATTTCCTGCGGCACATACCCGATCTTCCGCTTGTACTCCGTCGAGCGGGAGATCGGCACGCCGCTAACCGACACGGCGCCGCCATCGGCCTCCAGCGTCGTCGCGATAATGTTGATGGTCGTGGACTTGCCCGCCCCGTTGGGCCCGAGCAGGCCAAAGATCTCGCCGACATTGATGCTGAAGCTGACCTCGTCGACGGCACGCAGCACGCCATAAGACTTTTGAAGTTGTTGAACATCAAGAATGGGCAAGGCGTTGCTCCCATCGGCAATCGAGGCGACGATTCTAAGGGTTGCTGTTCGCCATGCGAGTGAGAATCCTCGCCGAGGATGGATTGTGCCGACTCCCTCCATTATTTCTTCTCTGACCAGGCTTCGCACGTCTTTCGGTCGAACACAGCGCTCGGCGAAACGGCGATGGCTGGCGCAAGCGTCGCGGATGCCGATCGACGATCCGCGGGCGATCCGTAACTACCACGACGCTTTGCTGTTCGTGATCGCCCATCCGGATGATCGCTCGGTCCTTCGCCAGGTCGATCGAGAACTTCTCCGTATCCGCCGTGTTGTCCAATCCAGGACGAGCGGTCAGGTCCGACGCCTGGAGAACAGCGGAATCGCCGGGTCCCACGTCGTCTGTCCTTTCTCGCTGGATATCTGCCGATGGTTGACGAATCAATTCGGACGCGAGGTCCGCCTCGAATGGGAAAATGACGACGGTAGCGAAAGCTTTGGCGAATTTCTGAATCACCTGGCGGCGCCCGTGGAGCGCGACGGTCTCCTGTGCGAACGGCTGTCCACTCGGGAATGGATTCGCGTGGCGGCGGGTCGCGGTCGGGCAGACTTGTCGTGGCTGATCCAACAGGTCGATGCCATGCCGGCCTCGGAGGTCGTTCGCGAACAGGCGTTCGATACGCTCGATCTCGCCGTCCGTTGGTCGCTGCGGGGTCGGCGATCGTCGAGGACGTTGGTGCGCTTCCCGCCTCGGCCCCTCCATTGGCAGACGGGCGACTTCCTTCGTTCTCCCAACGCCGAAACCATCCTTGAACAAAGCGTGCCTGCGGCCCGTCCCCTGCCCGCCACGAACGCTCGCGCGGTCCTCGACGCCTGCCGCGCGACACTGTGCGTTCGCCGCCGCGAAATCGACACGTTGACCTATGCGAACGATCGGGAGGTCTATTTGTTTCGGCAGGAACACGGCATTGACATCGCCGTTTTCGGCATGTCGCCGGATCGACGCCTGCCGATTGAAAGCTACTTCGGGTTCGTCGTCGCGCGCAACCGGGTGCCCATCGGCTATGGCGGCGGATGGGTTTTCATGGAGCGGTGTGAGATCGGCGTCAATATCTTCGACGAGTTCCGCGGCGGCGAGTCGGCGCTGGCGTTTGCCTGCGTCCTTCGCGTATTTCGTCATCATTTTCGCGCCGGCTATTTTACGGTCGATCCCTTTCAATTCGGGGCGGGGAATACCGAGGCGATCCGTTCCGGAGCGTTCTGGTTTTACTACCGGCTGGGATTTCGCCCCATCGATCCCAGGACGGCCAAGCTGGCCGAGAACGAGCATTGCCAACTTTCAAGCGATCGGAAATATCGTTGTCCGCCGTCGGCGCTGCGCCGGCTGGCCGGGGCCCGACTCCGCCTCGACCTGCGATCGGCGGCGAACGCCGCCGCGCACGCGCCGGAGATCATCGATATCGGTCTGGCGGTGACGCGGTGGATTGGAAAGCGATTCGCCGGCAATCGCAAGACGGCGGAGGCGTGGGCCGTCCGGCGAGCGAGCAAGGTATTGGGCGCCACCGGTCTGTCGCGATGGCCGGTCGAGGAGCGAAGCGCCTTTGAACGACTCAGCCCACTCGTCGCCATGACGACTTGGAGCAACCGCTGCCCCAGCGCCGATCGGAAATCACTGGTTCGCCTGATGCGCGCCAAGGGCGGCAAGACAGAGCGATCCTACGTCATGCGGTTGCAAGCGCACGAAGCCTTCAAAGGGCTGTTGGGGGAAGTCGCTAAGGCGGGCGGGCGCATCGCGAAGGGCGCTAGGCCTTGACGATCTTCTCGCGGCCCTTGCGCACCCCGACCGTCGCGTTCCGCGAGTCGATGACGAGCTTGCTGTGGTGGACGATCATGTCGTTGTCATAAGCAGTGTGGTCCGTGGAAATCAGCACGGCGTCGTAGCGCTTCAGCGTCTTGGGCGACAGCGGGATGGACTTGAGCCCGAGGTCGTGCTCACGGCCGCGATGCGTCCGGGGGATGTGCGGGTCGTTAACATACGCTTTGGAGAGATTACTGACTTCCAAAACAACCAACCGTTCACGACAAATGATAACGGCTCCTCAGCCTAACTCGCGGTTTTCTGTTACGGTCAATGCCTTCTCCATGAGAACTTTCAGATTGCGAACATCTCGTCTACCCTTATGTAATGGGCTGGAGGACGGCGACAACTATCCTCGGTGCAGCGTGCCTCGGAAGCACGGGGTGTTTAATCCCGATTCCCCTCGGAGCACTTCCGGCTCGGTGCGTAGCGAGTGGAGAGACGGTTCGGCTGGTTGATTCGGATGGGGAGGTGATTCCAAAGGATGGCCTGTTGTTAGTCAGCCGACGCCGATACCTGCGCTATTTTGGCGACGTTCCTTTTGGCTCGGTGAACAAGCTCGTGCGCATTCAGAAGGGTGAGGCGATCCTTCCGACGGAGATCGTCCTCGCGAGCCTTTGGCTCATGCCCAACGAATTCGCCATAGGAATGAACATGGCAGGCTTTTCAACGGACCCCCTTAGGGCGACACTCCATAGCCCCTGGATGTTCATCCCCATGCCGGGAGTCAGTCCCGCAGAGGAAGTCTGGCTAGTGCCGCTTGTCCGAGACTATCTCCCAGATTGCCCGCCGTATTGTGGGTCACCGTACGCAACCGGTGGCTATAAAAGCGAAAAGCGAGTCAAGGGAGCAGTCAAAATGCGCGCCGCCAAGAATACACCGACAGCTATGATTGAATTCCTGAAGTTCATTTTATTCGAGATGGAGCAACGACCCAAGAATCACGCTCGCGCATGGGGTCCGGATTTGAAGCTATCGGCAACTGATCGCCGGAGTGTGAGAGACTTCATTGAGCAAGAGTCAGAAAGACTGCTGTCGATGGATAGCCAAGAACAACATCAGGATTTTCCGCATCCTACGTCTTTACCCTAGTTCGTACCCGCCGCAAGCGTGGTTCGCTCTCTTCACGACAGCTAGACCTCGACGGCATGGTATCGCCCGCCGAATTCACGCCTTTACGATCTTCTCGCGGCCCTTGCGCACCCCGACCGTCGCGTTCCGCGAGTCGATGACGAGCTTGCTGTGGCGGACGATCATGTCGTAGTCATAAGCAGTGTGGTCCGTGGAAATCAGCACGGCGTCGTAGCGCTTCAGCGTCTTGGGCGACAGCGGGATGGACTTGAGCCCGAGGTCGTGCTCGCGGCCGCGATGGGTCCGAGGGATGTGCGGGTCGTTGTAATCGACCTTCGCCCCGCGCTCGCGGAGCAGTTCGATTAGTTCGATGCTCGGGCTCTCACGCAGATCGTCCACGTCCTTCTTGTACGCCAGACCAAGGACCAGCACGCGCGAGCCCGACAACGGCTTGCGCCGATGATTCATCGCCTCGGCGAGTTTGTTGACGACGTATTCGGGCATCGCCGTGTTGATCTCGCCCGCCAGCTCAATAAACCGTGTCGGCTCGCCGTACTGCCGGGCCTTCCATGTCAGGTAGAATGGATCGATCGGAATGCAGTGCCCGCCAAGACCGGGGCCGGGGTAGAAGGCCGAATACCCGAATGGCTTGGTCTTGGCCGCGTTAATGACCTCCCACACGTCAATGCCCATCTTGTCGAAGAGTACCTTCAGCTCGTTGACCATCGCGATGTTCACGCACCGGTAAACGTTTTCCACAATCTTCGCCGCCTCGGCGATCTCGCAGGTCGAGACCGGGACAACGCGGCTGATCGCGCCGGAGTAGAGCGCGACGGCCAACCGGCGACTCTTAGGTTCGAGCCCGCCGACGACCTTGGGGATCGTCTCCGTCGAATAGTCCTTGCGGCCGGGGTCTTCGCGCTCCGGGCTGAAGGCGAGAAAAAAATCGCGACCAGCCTTTAGTTTGCCGCCGCTTTCCAGAATCGGCTTGACGAGTTCGCGCGTCGTGCCGGGATAGGTCGTCGATTCGAGGACGACGAGCTGTCCGCGCCGCAATGTCTTCGCGACGGCCCGCGCGGTCGATTCGACGTAGCTCATGTCCGGATCGCGCGACTTGGAGAGCGGCGTCGGGACGCAGATGATGATCGCGTCGGGCTTGCGCAACTCCTTGAAGTTCGCCGTCGCGCGAAACCGCTTCGCCCGCAGGAGGCCTTCGATCATCGAGTTCGGGATGTGCTTGATATAGCTCTTGCCCGCATTGAGCATCCGCACCTTGGCGGGGTCGATGTCAAAGCCAAGGCAGCGGAAACCGGCGTTGGCGAATGTGCGGACGAGCGGAAGCCCGACGTAGCCCATGCCCATGATGCCGACGAGGGCCTTCTTGCTGCGAATCTTGCTTTCCAAGGCGGCGATATCCAATGGCGGCTCCTCCAATATCCTCATGTACGCGATGACGCGGGTGCAAGATTAGAAAGGACGCGCGAAGGGGAAGCAAGCGGCACGGAATCAAGTCGCCCTCGCCGCCCTGCCGACGATCCACGTATGTCCGATCGTCTCTGGCCCTATCTCGGCGACATCCATGAAGTCGTGCCCGCCCACTGGGCTGGCGTCATCGTCACGATCGCCTCCGTCATCTGCGGTGGGATCATCGGCGTCGAGCGCCAGCGTGCCCAAAAGCCGGCCGGCATGCGCACGCTCATCCTCATCTGCCTGGGGTCCGCGATTTTCACCCAGGCCTCCATCCTCCTGGGTGGCGACTGGCCCGGCGCCGACCGCACCCGCGTCGCCGCTCAGATCGTCACCGGCATCGGCTTTCTCGGCGCTGGCGCGATCATCCGCGAACGCGGCCTGGTCATCGGCGTCACGACCGGCGCCAGCATCTGGGCGACGTCGGCCGTCGGCGTCATCATCGGGAGCGGCCACGTCGCGGCGGGCGCTTTCTTCTCTCTGCTCATTTATTTCGTCCTCAGGGCGTCGAAGTTAATCGATCGCCTGGCGCTGGGCGCCTGTCAATTCGCGACGCTGCAACTGGAATATGAGCCGCACGGCTGCCGGACGCGACTGGCGATCGAGTCCGTCATGGAAGATCATCACCATTTTGTAAGGATGCGTTTCGATGAGCCCCCCAATGGACCGGGCCGGGCCTCAATCGAATACTGCACCGTTCACCCGGATCACCGCCCCTTCATCCCCAATCTCCTCGACTTGCCGGCCATCACGCGCATCTCGCAAGGCTGACGAGGGGCCTTGACCCCGTTTATTGAGGCTGATAACGGCGGTCGCCCTCACGAGCCGGCCGTCGCATCAACGGGTTGGACTCCGCCCGTCGGGCAAACTCCGCCGATGGATTATCCCGTGGGTGCACGGGCACGCCTTGAGCAGATCTTTCAGGAGCCGCGACATGTCAACGCCGAGATTCAACGGAGGCGAGCGGCATTCGGAGGGAATGGAGAGCCGTATTCGAAAAGTCCCGAGGTCGGCTGCTCTGGCTTTCTATGGGCGGCTCGCCGCGGCGCTGGCGGCGGGGTGCGTTTTCGCGATGCTGGCGTACCAATCGCCGGCCAGTGCGAAGCGCGAGGCAACGAATGTGATTCAAGCGGCCGACCGGCAGGATGCCGTCACGGAGGATGGCGTCCTGCCGCTACTGGATGAGCGCCGGGCGCGGGTTGCGACGGAGGATGCCGTCGGACTGGTGCGCCCAAAAAACCGGGATTCGTCACGGATGGCGAACGACGGCGCGGGCGATCTTCCCTCGGACGGCCGGGGGCGGAGCCTGACCCGCGCCGATCAGGATGACGAGCTGGGCCGCCACACGACCGCGGCTCCGCACTCGCGCGGACCGCCTGGAGAATGAGGAGGGAACGGGGAATGACGAATGACGGATTACGAAAGTGGGCCTGGCCGCCCCCCTTTGTAATTCGTCATTTCTTTTTTGGGATGCTCACGCCGTTATTCGCCAGTCTGAATTCCTCTCGAACGTCGATGTCGAACAGGTCGGTATCCGGAAGCGTCGCTAATCGCATTGCCTGCTCTTCGAGCGGTCCGGCTTCCGTGGAAACGATCATCCCCCGGCAATCCGCCGACAAGCGAAATACCAGACGCTGCCCCGTTGCTCGATTGGCCACGATCGTCTCAACGGCGTCGTCTTCGACTTCTTCCACACGCAGGTTGAGCCGCCCGATCGTCGCGCCGGTCGCAGCCTGAAGGCCGTCGAGCATGGCGGCGAGCTGCGGATGTCGCCCCGCACGATGCACCGCCAGCAATTCTTCGGCGCCGGCCGTCAAACCGAGTTCCGCCAGGGCTCGCTTTCCGATCCGATAGCCCGCGACGGCACCGGGGTCGATACGGCCGTGAACCGCGCGGATCGATTGCAGGCCGCGGTTCAATTCGACCTTACCGCCGACGCGAAACGTCAGGCTGGCCCAGAAGCTTTCCCATTTCACCTTGCCCAGACCGTCCGTCGGGCGGATGACGTGTGCTTTGATGAACCAATGACCGGGACGGGCCAGGGAGATCGACGCCATTCCTTTGGCGTCGGTCCGCGTCTCGGCGGTGTAGTCGTGCGCCTTGCGATCATCATGTCCGACAAAAACGCTGACATCCTTCCAGGCATAGCCGTCGAGCAGGACCTTCACCTGTACGGTCTGACCGGCCTTCCAGCGGCAGGGATTGGATTGCGGGATGATCTCGAGGCGATGGCCGAGCGGGACCGCATAACCATCATCGTCCTCGTCGGTCGGCGCAACTTCGACAATCGTTTTGGCGAACTTGGTGTACTCCTCGACGATTGGCTTATCCTTAAACGCATCGGCACGACTCGTCCTCTGAAATGCGGCGAGCGCGGTCTCCGCGCGTTCGGAGCGGAGATACTTTTCGAAATCCTCCGGCTTCATCTCGATCAGGTGCGGTGACAGCGCGCAGCCGATGACATGCAGGCCACCACCGGCGATCGGCCGTCGGACCGAGAGACCCTTATCCTCCGGCTTGAAGCCGGTGACGTCCGCGGATTTGTCGTCCAGGCGATCCACAAACTGCGCGACGCGGCCGGGCTCCGTCGCCTTTTCGCCGAAGGGAAAAACCTCACCGGTGACAAAGGACAGCCACACGACATCGCCGTCGTTGGCGGTGTTTTTGTCGGCAATCAGCCAGGTGTCGTGGGAGTGGGCCAAAGAGGGGGCGATCGTCCCGATGGACAATCCCCACAGGACGGCAAGTCGCGGTTTTCTCGGCATCGTGCGCGTCCCTCTCGTTCGCGGCCACGATGTATTTTACCGGCGCTTATCCCCCGGGTCGCACACCGGACGACCTGGACCCCTCCGGCCGGCCCGCGCCGGGTCGAAAGGAAGAACCAGAAATCTGCACTCTGTGCGGAAGTTCAAAAAATGGCGCTTACTGGCCCTGTCACTCCACGTGGTAACAGGCCGGGCAGGCGTAAGCAGCCCGATCCGATACACGAGAGGCCGGGCGGCTGTTTGGTCCGGCGGAGCGCCAGATCCAACGAAAATAGGCGACGGCCCGGCGGATCGTCCGCTTGGCGCCGTTTTGACGCTGTCTTACATGCGTAGTCATCGAAAAATCCCCCGGCCGGTGAACCCATGCACCGACCCAGCCGCGAGGCCAAACACCGCGTTGAGCAAGCCCTGTACCAGGGCGGAAAATTGCGGAAAACACGCCTTTCCAGACAGCTACGCGGCAACCCTGCCCAAAAGCCGCAATAGCGGGTGGGGGTAAATACCCATATCTCATAGCCCGAGCCCTACCGTCCGAATTGGTGGAAAGACACTTGGGGAATTGTTATTATTGAGAAGAAGTGGAGTGCGGGCACCTGAAGTTGCAACGGCTGGCGCCAAAGTTTGCCTTTTTCCCAAGTCCGTCATCAACGCCGCGCCGGCAACACGGCTGCCCATTTCAAGATAAACGCGGATTCGCTCGGCAGGTCGCCGGAGATATGAAGCCTCGCCCGGGAAATGGTAGATTGTTTCAGGGACAGGCTTGGCAGGCATTCTTGATTCAATGGGTGCCGATAAAATACTCGGCGTATCCGAATTCCGCCGCACCGGGATGGCGAGTGAGAATGGCAGACCGACCGGAACATCGGCACAAGTGCCGCCGCGGCCGCGTCCTCCCGGCGGCACGGTGATGGCAGACTGGCAACATGGCCAAGCGTCTTGAAAATCTGATGTTTGTTCGCGAGTTGGGGACCGGGGCGGGCACCAAGGTGGCCCTGATGCGCGACGCCCGCGACGGGACGCAGTACTGCAAGAAATACGTCTCGGTCAACGCCCCGAATTACCAATCCCAGATCCGCCAGCTCAAGAACGAGTTCGACGTCGGCGTGCAGAACACCCACCCCGTCCTGCGCAAGAGCGTCGAATACGGCATCGTCAAGCGCAAGCTCCGGGCGATCGAGGCCTACAACATCCTCCAGTTCGTCGAAGGCATCCCCCTCGACAAGTTTGCCGAGAGCAACCCGCTTTCGCTGATCATCAAGACCTTCTGGCATGTCGCCGATGGTCTGCACGACCTGCACCGCCGCGGCTTTATCCACGCCGACCTCAAGCCGCACAACATCCTCTGCGCCAAGAGCGGCCGGCCGACGATCATTGACTTCGGCCAGGCCTGCCCGATGCTCACGCGCAAGGAGCGGATCCAGGGAACGAAGGATTTCATCGCCAAGGAGCAGGTCGATCGCCAGGCCCTCGACCAGCGGACCGACATTTTCGGCCTCGGCGCGACGATGCACCGCATCTTCCTGGGCCGCTCCGTCGAGACGGAGTTGAACAGCGCGGCCGTCACCAAGGGCGGCATCAATCTCGACTTCTGGCGCGACCCCAACACGGATCAATCGCAAAAGCTTGATCCGGCCCTGCTCAAGCTCATCGAGGACTGCTGCCAGGCGGAACGGGCCGACCGGCCGGACACGATGCAGATTGTCAAGGACCGGCTGGAAGTGTCGTTCGATCGCGTGGCGAATACGGCGTAGCATCCGCCGTCCCGGCGGACGTCGGCGCGGGCCATCGTCTCGAGTCTCGCGGTGATCGCATTCAGTACGATGGCACTCGACAACGCGCTCCTCGGCCCCCGAGACGGGGGCCGCTACTCAGGGCGTTCTATCATCCAAAAAAATCGGGTAGGACGCGCCGTTGTGGCCAATCCTACCCGATGGTGTTTTGCACGAAATATATGGCGAGCCGTCGATTACCGCTCCGTCGACAATGCCGCGAAGTTGGCAATGTCGTCCAGAGTACCGTAAATGCCGTCCTGCCCCGCAGACAGCAGGATGAAGCGGTCGGATTTCACCGGGCGGGGCTTGAGAATCAAGTCGGGGTTCGTCGTGTCGTAGGTCGATGAACGAATCGAGCGGATGTACTCGGCAAACCGGTTGTTCAAAACAGAGCCGTAGTTACCGGCTGGAATCGGAAAGTCCAGGTGCGCATCGTTAATCCGATGGGCCGACGCGGGAGGAGGAGTTGCGTCATAGCTGGTGAATCCCGCGTTATCCATGCCGTCATACACACCGTTTCCATAGTTCGCCCCCGGCGGAGGAGTGCCATTGCCCGCCGTGATAATCGGAGTGTTCTGGTTCTTCGTGAGGCTGGCGCGATAGTAAAGGATTGGGAAACCGAACTTGTCGCGGAATACCCGACACAAAAGTTGCTCGCTACCACTGCCAGTGATCAGCGGCTGGGGTTCGAATGTGACGCCATTCACTGTGGCAGATTGAAGCGTGCCAAACCCATCCTCCGGCGGCTTTTGATCTGATGTAACGTCCACGCCGTCCACCGGGATATAAGGTTGTCGGCGATCGTTCGTATTCTTCCAACGGTCATAAACTACCCCGTTCGTCGGCTTGGGGTCATAGCCGAGGAAGTCGCGGCCCACTAACGCATCAACCAGGAGATGGGCACCCTGGAGAATATTGGTCGCGGTCGACCCAACCTCCCAATCCGTGACGCTGCCGGGAGAGTTCCCAGGATTATTGATGTCATTGGCGTAAAGCACGGCATTTGACGGCGGAAACTGGCCCTCCGCGTCGGGGGCAGAGAAGAGCTCCAGCCCGGCTTCCATCGCGTTAAGCTGTGCCCGGATCGTCGTCGCCTTCGCCCGGTTACGCGCGGCGCTCAGCGCCGGCGTCAGAATGCCGATGAGCAGCGTGATGATCGCCATCACGGTCAGCAGTTCGATCAACGTAAAGGCCGTTCGTGGCGAATGACGATTCATGATATTATTCCTCCGCTTTAAGCGTTGTGCGGCGTGGCCCTGACCGCGTTCTATTGTAGGGCCGGAAGGGGGTCGATCCCAACCCCTTTTCTTCTTAATTATTCGGCCCCACCACCTGTCCGGCGAGCCGTTTTCTGCATATCGAGACCAAGGCCTGACCGCTTCGCGACCAGACCGTGCCACCTGAGGTTAGTGGACCTCTTCCTCATAACTGCCGTCCGTCCGCGTCACGATCCGCGGTATGACCATCGATCCCGGGGCGGGCGGCAGGGGGGCTCCGGCCACAAACGGCCGCTCCGGCCGCTCGCGGAAGCACTCGCTGCGATCCAGGGTTACCTGGCTCCGCTGTACGTAATGCCCCTGGTCGTCGATCAGGGCGATGTACGCCGTGAACACATCCGAGCGCACGGTCAGCATGTTCGCCCACCGCGCGAGATAAATGTCGCGGGCGCGGATGCCCGGGTAGGTGTATTCGCATTCCTGGTCACCCAACGGGATGACGGGAACGCCGCCCGCCATCGGCATCACGGGAACGTAATCGGCGACGTAGTCGTCTACCGTGCCATCACCATCGGTATCTACGCGGCGATAGCGGAAGTCCGGCGAGAAGACCTCGGATGTGCCCAGGTCGGGATCACCGGCGATGAGCTTGTGGTTGTACACGGCCAGCGCGGAGTTGTTGGGCTGGAAACTAAGGCGATCCGCACGGAACAACTGATCGTTGCCGGCGACCGCATCGACGACATGCGTCAAGCGATCCAGATCGGAGACGGACGCGAAGTAGCCATTCAGCGCCGGCATCCCCTGCGCGAGGATGGCCGCGCGCTCGGCCGTCGCCACGTTCTGCAAGGCGCCCGAACCGTCGGGCAGTCGCACGGGCACGCGGCGGTTCTCCCGCGCCGCGACGATCGCGGAGGCCAGATCATAAAAGAGCCCTGTCCCGCCGGCGAAGTCACTGACGGGATTGCCCGACGGCGTGCCGAAGTCGAGAAACTCGACCGAATTGGGCAAAAGGCCCATGAACGGCACCGCGCGCAGCACCGAGACCGGCGCGGTGTTGATGTTGATCCGCCCGGCGACGCGGTTGAGCACGCGCACGCCTTCCGTCGGACCCAGAATCGGATCGGCAAGATCGGTCGAGCCGTCGCCGTCGTTGTCGATGCCGTCGAAGAGGGGGCTCGTCGTCGTGAACCACGAAAGCAGCTTCGTCGGCCACGGGCTGGCCGAGGGCGGGGGTTTCACAAAGTCTAGGCGGCCGGCGCTGATGCGTTCGGGCGTGATGCTGGTGAGGTCGCTAATCGAATTATTGGAGAGAATCTCGGCCAGGAGGAGCGTAACCGGAATATCCACGCCGACGCCGTAGGGCACGCCGCTGCGATTGAGCAGGTAGGGGGGCTCGGCGGCCAGCGCCCGGCGAATGGGTCCGAACATGTACAGGCGATTGATCTCCGCGGGCGAATCGAAGGCGTCGAACGGCTCGCCCGGGCCAAAGCTCTCCGGCGGATTGTTGCCGTTCAGGGCCACGCGGCCGGGCCAGACCGACGGCGGGATATTGTCGTCCAAACTGTCGCTCGTGTTGTTCGCCGCGCCGAGTGATTCCCGCACCGGCGGGGGCGTGGGGATGAGTGACGGAGCCTTGGAATAGACCTGCCATCCGGTCGTGAACCGCCAGCCCTTCGTGCTGCGAAGCAGCGAGAATTCGTGGTTGGAGCCGATTCCGAAGCCGTTGTTCTTACCGAATTTGCCCCCGCCCGACGTCGAGCCGCCGGCCAGCGTGCCTCCCGAATAGTCCGCACTCAGCACGTCAATCGTATGGGTAAAAGGATCCGCGACGGAGCCGGTTGCTGAAAAAACCAGTTCGATCTCCGCGTTGCCGGTGTCCGCGAACTTGAAAGACGGATGGCGGTAAAAGCCGTTGACGTTCATGCCGACCGGCGCGTCGCCCGTCGGGCCACAAAAGACGTAGTAGGTCCCGCCGGTCGCCGGATCGCCGTACAGCTCGTTCAGCGTCGCGCCGCCCGGAATCTGCTGGAACGTATTGATCGGGATCAGAACGTTCGGCGTAACGTTGCGCGAATGCAGATACAGGATCGGCTGGCCGGGGTTGTTGGGATCGACCGTCGGAATTCGCCAGTAAGGCGGCACATACAATTCCACCGCATGGAACCACTCATCTCCGGGCAGGCCGATCGGAGCGGGCCCCGGAGTATTGTCTCCCGCCGTGAGATAGGCGTAGGCCTCGGTAATGAACGGTTGTTTCTCCGTGCCGTACAGGTGGTGTCCGGAGCCGGCCGGCCATTCGAGAATCGTCGGAATGTTGTCGGCGTCGCGATAATCGGCGGCGTTGACGGCGAACTGCCAGGCGAAATACTCGCGGTTCAGCGTCTCATCATACGCCGTCGCGCCATTGCAATCGTCCTGGACACAGTTTCCCTGATAGGTCCCGACGCCTTCCAGCGCCCGAAAAACCGCCCCGGCGAGATAAGTGATGTAGGTTTCCTTCATCGCCTGGATATCGGCAAGGACCTGTGTCCGCATGTTCAGATCGATGGGCAATACGCGCATCCAATCGGGTACGGCCGGCCAAGTGACACGGTCTAGCACCGGCCAGTTCATGGTTGAGAGGTTATTTGAACCGCTGGCGAAGCGCGCCTGTGTCAGCGGCAGGCCGATGATGCGATCGCCCGGCGGAGACTGATCGAAGAGAATGCCGGGCGGCGGGGGGGAGGCCTCGCGGCTGATTGTCGTGAGCAGTTGGCGTCGGATGGCGTAGAGTTCGTCCTCGCGGAGCATCCAGCGCCAGCCTTTTTTGAAGGGAGGACCGGCGTCGTCGTACCCTTCGTCGACAGGCGCGCCCGCGACGAAATTCGAGTTCAACCGGGTCCACCGGGCGCTGGCCCCGATGTAATTGCCATTCGTGGTGTCAATCTCCCGCGACCACGCCAGTGTCCCGCGTAGCGCCCGGTCGATCGTACGCTTGTCGGTGGGCAGCGCGGCGGCCTCCAGTCGCCGGTCATACGGCGCCATCATGCCGCGATGTCGCAGTGAGGCCTCGTCCGACAGCCCGTACAGGAAGTAATCCGGCGGCCCGGCGTACGAGCCGCCCGCAAGCAAGCGCCGGATGATATTGGAGTCGTACACCACGGGATCATCGCCCGAGCGGGCGTTGACCATTTCGCGCGCCCGTGTGAACCGATCCGACGGATGCAGGACATCGTCGAGCAGCAGTTCGGTCATCCGCCGTCCGCGGCGCTGGAGGCCCGGTAGAAGTTCATCGAACATCGGTTCGGTGCCGGAGCCCGAGGGCAGGCGCATGCTGGAGGCGACGTTGACGTTGAGCATGCTCGCGTGATCGACGATGCGGATCGCGGCGTAGAGCTGCCGCGGCGAGTTCGGATCGGCCGTGTCCATCGGTACGATGAAGCTGATCGGCGAATCGGGCACGCCGTCGCCGTCCGCGTCGTAAAGATCGACCGCGCCGTCGGAGTTGGTGTCGAAGTAGGGGAAACGAGGCGACTGCCCCGCCAGCAGGGGTTGAAGCGCGGCGAGTTCCGTGTCCCATTGCAAGCGAGCGTTGGCAATCGTCACATTGGTCGTCGACCCGGGGATCAGGTCGCCGGTTATTCCAGGGGGCGGCGTCTGGAGTATTCTGACATTTTCGAGCGCCGCGGCCGTATAGCCCACCGGAGTGGGTATTGCCACTCGTGAATTCGCCAACCATGCAAACGGTTGCAAGTCATCGGGGCCGTTCGTGTCCAGCAGATCAATCCCAAGATACGAGACGTTTCTCCACACCAGCACGCCATTCTCCAGATCAAACCCTGGTGTGGTATTCCCTGTCGGTACCAGATCGGGATTTCCATCGCCATCCTCGTCAAACATGTACGGCGTCGTCGACGCCAGCCAGCGATCGGAGAGGCCCGGCGCATCCCACGGCTCGTTCGTCTCGCGGAGATTTCCTGCGGCTTGACTGTTGAGCGGGATTGGATAACCCTGAGTTGCGGGATCGTCGGGATCAGGATCAGGCCCCCAGATATCCTGACGCAGCCGCTCCTGCACCGTCTGGATGATGCCGTCCATCACCGAGCGCGAATTCGCCGCGACCGAGTCGATCTTCAACCGCCGCGATTCGCCGTGCGTGCGGGCGATCATTACGAGTCCCACGAGCGCGAGCAGCGTCAGCACGCCGAGGACGAAGACCATGATGGTGCCGCGGCGACGCGGAGGAATGACGAATGGCGAATAGCGAATAGCGAAACCAGAAGGGGACTTCGCGCACTGGGCTGCCTTTTGCTGGAAATCTGGCGAGCCCTCCGCCATAGAGGGGGGACGCCGACCACTTAATTCGCTATTCGCTATTCGCCATTCGCTATTCATGGCACTGGCACCACAATTGAGAATTCCTGCCCATACCGCGTCACGATAAACGGACTGGTAGGGTTCGCCGGATCGGGATCGGCCGTGCCGTCTTCGTCGAAATCAACGGACGTCGGCTGCTTCAGCCGCCGCGTCGCGTCGTAGATGCGATACGTGAACCGCAGGGCCTTGGGCCGGAACTGCCACGTGCCTCTCCGCCACACGGCGCGATAGTGCGCCCCGGGGTCGGCCGTGATGCCGGATTGAGACCACTCAATGGAGTCCCAGATTCCAGGTGATGGATTAGGATTGTCAATGTTACTAGGATTGGGGTTGGCGTGATTTGTTGCGCCCGGCCTTCCACGCATTTGCGCTAGATACCTCATCGAGTTTAGAGAGTTCAAATCGGGCAGTTCATCTCGATCGGGTACCAGGCCGAACCAGCGCGTGCGAAGGTCCTCGTCGCCCGTGCCCGGCAAATCGTCCGGTCCAAGCAGGTCAACGCTTCCTCCGTCCGTCCACTCGATGCGAAAATCCACCATCCGCGGCTGGAACGTGAAACCCGATCGCGTGAAATAGTCCGCATCCGCCGGATCAACCAGGCTCGTCGTGATCGGCGTCAGATTCGGCTGCCATAGGTCTGACAGTTGCACCGGCGGCGCGGCCAGGTTCGTCCAGACCACATCGAGCCAGTTGCCCAGCGCCGCGACCGGATTCATGCCGGTCACAATCGCATCCATCCGCGCTTCGAACATGCCCGTCGTATTCGGCATCAACAGTCCGGCGTCGAAGTCGGCCTTTGTCGCCGGAACCCAGCCCGCCACGCCCGGGTCCTCGACCATCAGAAGGATCGCCCGATGCGCGAACATCCACTCCGACGCCGTCAGGATCGCCGGGTCATCGAACGGCGTGCGGATTCCCGCCGCCGTGCCGTTGCCGGCGACGGGGATGCCCGGGCCGTAATAGATGAGCGCTTCGGGACTGCTCGCGGGTGTTCGGCGTGTCTCCGCGTCCGTCAGATCCGGCCTGGCCCGCGTCGGGTCGGTGAACGATTGGTACGCGCCCTCCGTCCCCTTCGAAGAAATGAAGACGAGCCGATCGTGGCGCAGGCGGAACACCCGTGGACCTTCGGACACCTCCGCGCGGACCAGCGTCGGCGGCGGACTCTCGATGATTAAGAGGCCGTCCGGAACGATCCGCGACAACTCGTCGGCGACGGTCTGCTGAAACGCAGCCGATGCTTCGAGGACTTCCGCGTGCGCCTCGGTGCGACCGGCGGCATCGGAGCTGATGCTGAACACCGTCGCGACGGCGATCATCGTGGCGGTCAGGATGCCCATCGAGACGATGAGTTCGACGATGGTGAAGGCTCGGGCCCGATCGCCAACAGGCTGAATTGCCCAGCGCTCGATCATTGCAGCACCTTCCAATCCAGCAGCGGAGATTCCCTGCCCCAGTCACCGTTCTCGACGCTCGGCGGAAAGACCCAGACGTCGAACGTGAAGTTCGGAGGCCCCGCCGGGGCTGTGTCGTAAAGCGGCAGACCGGCGCGATCGCCGACGACTTCGACGGTAAAGTCGTCGATAGAGTCCGAAACGGTCAGGATCGTCCCCGCGGGGACAATGGCGGGGCTTGCGCCGTCGGCATAGCTGCCGCCGCTGAGCATGATTTTGGTACCGACAGGCGCGAGCCGGGCCAGTCCCAGCGTCCCGCCCAGGAGCGGAGGCGCGGAAGCATTGGAAAGAATATTCCCACCGACATAACCGACGGAGACGCGCCAAGGGACGGGCAACCGGCGACGATTAGCCGCGTATGCCGGATTGGCGAACGGTGCACCGACGGTGAGATCCTGTTCGACAAAAAGCTGGTTCCGCCGCTGTTTGCAGATCGCCGTGGCAAATGTCGTCGTCCCCGCGGCCTCACGGCGATAGAAACCGTACCATACCGCCCGATTCGGCGCGGTCATGAGATCGCTATCTGTGGCCGGCGCAATTCGATCGCTGAGGATATCGGGAGGGAAGAGCACCAACGGATTCAGCGGGTTGTTGATCGGATCGGAGCCGGTGACTCCGTTGATGGCATCGGCATACCCCACCATGGGATCCCACACGCCCGTGACTGCGTTCATGTTCACCGTCGGGAGCAGATACCACGGCGAATCCAAGCCGGGTACTGACGAAACACCGGGATCGACCCATAGCGACGTCCGTTGGAAGCGGCTGTTCAGCAGCGCCTCCGCCTTCGAAACCAGTTCCGCCGCCCGGGCCTGCTCCACGCTCATGCGATGCTGCGTCAGCGCGGCGGGAAAGACCGCCGCGACCATGATCAGCCCGACGCCGAGGATGCCCACGGCGATCGTCGTCTCCAGCAGCGAAAAGCCGCGAGGTCGTCTGCGGGGTGGCACGGTCTGACCCGCTTCGGGGCAGGCCGTGGTCGAAGCTTGAGCCACGGCCTCGCCTGGGGCGAGACCGTGCCACACGACGCGCAAATTGTGATGAATGCGCGTCATGTCAGGACCCCTTCCTGGCCAGTTCGTGACCGGAGAATCGATTGAGGACCACCGTGTCGGCGAAGCCCGCGTAGGGTTGGCTGGGGCGCGTCTTGAGCAGCCACTCGGTCACCAGCACGGAGGGGTCGACGATCACCGCGCTGCCCAGCACCTGGTGCATCTTCGCAGCGTCGGAGATGACGAATCCGCGGGCGGAGGTGATGGCGGTGTCGCCGTCGGCGCCGTTGGTAACCATCAATCCCGGAGGATTGGTCAACACCGACAGGTCTGGCGATTCGTCGATGAGGCGGTTACGCCCGCCGGCGGAGTTGGGCAGCGGCCGCGCCGTCCCGTCGCGGCGCGTGTACGTCCGCGTGGCGATGCGCCGGGTGCGCGTGACGAGTTCGCCGTTCTTGTCAAAGCAGAAGGCGGCCCAGGTAAAGTTGTCGATGTTGCGCTCGGCGGCGTCAGCGCCCTGTGGCCGCGTCGGCGTCGGCGGTGCCGGCGGCGGCGGCACGGCGTCGTAGTCAATCGGGTGGACCGCGGCGAGCGGCCGGCCACGGGCATCCGTTGGCAACCGCGCGCCAGAATCGAGCACCGGCGCGTACGCGTAACCATCCGTCAGCGGCACCTCGGACAGCGGGTCCCACGCACCGCCGAGCGGCGCGGGATTGGCGTGCCAGATCTCGAAGCGGCCGTTGAACGGATTGACCACCATCATCGTTTCCACGTGATTGGCGACGGCGTAGCCGCGGGCGATCTTTGCATAGGTGAGCACGGCGTTCTTGGACTGCGCCAGCAGGTTACTCTCGGCGATCTTGCGAAAAGCCAGAGCGCTGATCGTCACCAGCACGGAGATGATGGCGACGGAGACGAGCATTTCGATGAGGGTAAAGGCGCGCCGCCACGTCTCCCTGTCCCCATTGGGGAGAGGGTCGGAGTGAGGGGTAGAACTGAGCAGCACAGCCTTCATTGCATCACTCACGGTGAAGTCACCATGTTGTCCTCGGCGTCCTCGATCTCAGTCGCGCTCGGATTCACCTTCCACACGTTGCCGAATTTCTTGTCATGACCGGCGGATTCCAGAACAAATCCGATCGCTATCTTCGGTATATAGCTCCCCCCTGAGGGATCGGCGTCGAAGGCCCCGTTGTCGCCGAAGTCGGCCGCAATTGGGGCAACGTCGACCGGCAAATACCCGCGATAGGCGTTCGGATCGCGATAGACCCAGAAATAACGCAGCGGCGTCCCCCATGGATCCGCACAGACTTCCGCCGCCCGGGCCGCGCCGCCCCCGCCGGGGACACAAGTGTTATCAAAGCCGGGATACATCACACGCGTGCCGCCGGAAAATTCCGCCCCGTCGCGAAGATTCGCCCCAGCGCGATCGCCAAGAAATGGGCCCTTGCCCGATGTCGACATCAGCTGATACGCGAGACAGGTATTGGCATTGAGCACATGGTTGTTCACGTCCAGCCAATTGACCGGCAATACCAACGTATCGTTGAAACTGGCGATCTCCTCGAAATCACCAATATTGTCCGGGCAGGAACCGAATACGCGCCCAGGGATGGCATCCGGCCAGCCCTTCTCCGCAACAACGACCGATCCGACCTGCCACTTCGGCCAGAAGCTCGCATACTGATTGATCGCCGCCCCCAACAGCGCAAGCTGCTGCGTGGCCGTCGCGCCGTTGCGGGCGTTGCGGACCGCCCGGCCGCCGAAGAGCAGTGCCCCGAACAGGATGGTGAAGATCCCGATCGCGGCCAGCAGCTCAATGAGCGTCCATGCCGATCGGCGCGCTGTCAATCTGAAATGACCCTGGGTCATGGCCATCTTCGCACCTGTCGTCGCCGCCGACGAAAAGGACTTACTCCATGCCGCCGGCGTCGCCGCCGCCGCCCGTCAAGGCGTTGACCAGACTCACCATCGGCAGGAACAGCGAGATCACGATGAAGCCGACAATGCCGCCCAGCACGATGACCATTACCGGCTCCAGCAGGCTGACCAGACCGGCGACGAGCGTCTCCACCTCGTCGTCGTAGTTGTCGGCGACCTTGATAAGCATCTTGTCCAGATCGCCGGTCTCTTCACCGACGTCCACCATGTTGACGACGAGGTTGTCCACGACTTTGGTGGCCTTGAGCGGGGCGGCAAAGGACTCGCCCTCGCGGATAGAGTCATGCACTTTGCCGAGCGCCTTGGCGTACACCTCGTTGCCCGATGTGTCTTTCGTAATCGTGAGCGCTTCAAGAATGGGAACGCCCGCGGCGACAAGGGTGCCCAGCGTTCGAGTGAAACGGGCGACGCCGGATTTACTGAGGATCGTGCCCAGAATCGGAATCTTCAGCTTGACGATGTCCAGGAACATGCGTCCGCCCTGGAATTTTCGAATCGTCTTGTAGGCGACGATGAAGACGACTGGCGAGAACATGATGAACGCCCAGCCGGGGATCAGCATGCTCGCCTCTTTGCCCTGGGCGTCGGTCGTGGTGCCGATCATCCAATCGGAAAGCCCGAGCAGCATCACGGTCATGCCGGGCAACTCCGTGTCAAAGTCGGCGAAGATCGTCTTGAACTTCGGCACGACGAAATACATGATGCCGGACACGATGAGCAGGGCGAAGCTGATGACGCAGACGGGGTAGATCATCGCACCGACGACCTTGCGCTTGAGCTTCTGGGCTTTTTCCATGAAGTCCGCCAGGCGCTGCAAGATAACGTCGAGCACACCGCCCGCCTCTCCCGCGGCGATCATGTTCGAATACAAGCGGTCGAAGACCTTGGGGTGCCGGGCCATCGCCTCGGAAAGCGTCGCGCCGCCTTCGACATCCTCGCTGACATGGCGCAGGGCGACGCGAAGTACGCCCGGTTTTTGCTGCTGCTCAAGGATGCGCAGCGATCGAAGAATCGGCAGGCCGGCATCCATGAGCGTCGAGAGTTGACGCGTGAACGACGTAAGCTGCTTCGTCGAGACGCCGCCCAGGCCGCCCGCGCCTTTTCGCTTGGCGCCGGTCGCCGCGGCCGGGGCCGCCTTCTTGGCGCCGCCCTTTTGCCGGACCTTGGTCGGGAAATAGCCGAGGCCGCGGATCTTGGCGATCGCCTCTTCCGAATTCGGCGCATCAACCTCGTCTTTGACTTCCTGGCCGGCGGCGTTCATCGCCTCGTATTGAAATTTTGGCATCGCGACACTCCATCCAAACAGACGGCAAAAGCGGCGTCGTCAGGGTCGTCGCTCGACCCCCTCCGCCGTTCCAAGCCGTCGATGTCGTCCTAATCCGCCGAATTATTCGCGCAGGCAAGGTGTCCGCCCAGCCCCACCTTTGGTTATCCGGGCCAGGCGAAGTTTCTGCACGAATACCATAAATCATTAACTGACAATAGTTTATGTATTGCAAAGACCTTGACCCGGCTCAGGTAAGAGCAAACGGAGACGGGAGCGCCTTGAGGGTCTTGCTGGGTCCACGCAGGGCCTTCGGGGATTCGCACTTATAATGCCTGCCGACCGAATCACGTTCGATCCGTTCAACAAAAGGCCTCCATGCCCCCAGCCAACACCAAGCCGCGGGTCTTTCTCATCGGCAACGCAGAGAAGTCTGAAGTCCCCGAGCCCTTTCGCCGCCTCTCGGATCTGCTTTCCTCCCGCGGCCTGCTCGCCGGATCCGACCTGCAATGCCAACCGGAGAACATCAATCCCGCCGAACCGGATTATGTCGTGGCGCTCGGCGGCGATGGCACGATCCTCGCCGTCGGTCAGGCCATGCAGCATCGCCAGGTGCCGATCGTCGGGGTCAACCTCGGCAAGCTTGGCTACCTCGCCGATTTTTCCGTCGATGAGTTGGAACGCGATTTCGGCCGGATCCTCGGCGATCCCGACCTCGTCAGCCGCCGCATGATGCTCGACGTTCGCCTCGACGCCGCGGCAGGCGACAAGCCCTATGACGGCATCGCCCTCAACGACTGCGTCATTCGCGTCGCGCAGCCATTCCGCACCGTCGGCCTGGCCGTCGATATCGATGGCGACCCCGTAACGACGATCATCAGCGACGGTCTCATCGTCTCCACGCCGACCGGCTCGACCGCGCATAATATGTCGTGCGGCGGGCCGATCGTGCAGCCCGACGTGGACGCGATCATTCTCACGCCGCTCTGCCCGCACTCGCTGACGCACCGGCCCGTGGTCGTCGGGCCGCAGGCCAAGCTGGGCATCACGGTCCGCGCGACCAGCACCGGCGCAGCGCTCGTCCTGGACGGTCAGTTCATCCGCGCACTGCCCGGCGGTTCGCGTCTGGTCATCACGCGCTCAAAGCAGAGTTTCCAACTGGTGCGCAACCCGGCGCGTAAAGGCTGGGATACGCTTGTGCAGAAACTCAAGTGGGGCCAGGGCCTGACTTAGTGGGGCGGGCGTCCCTGCCCGCCATCGGTTAACTTTCTCTGCGTGTCCTCGCCACTGCGTCTCAATCTCCTCGTCTCGTTTCCTTTTTTTTCGCTGATAGTCGTATTCGGCCTGCTCTCCAACGGCGTTTATCACGACGACGATCTGACCCACTACCTCATGGCTCGATGGGCGGGCTGGTATCCCTCCTATCTGCTGCACATCTGGGGACGTCCGGGGCTGACACTACCACTCGCCGCGGTTGCCTGGATCGGTGACCGCGAGATCGGCTGGCACGCGGCACGCCTGCTTTCCGCCATCGTCACCACCGCATCAGCGCTACTGGCCGCCCATGTCGCGCGCCGATTTGAAATTCGTCCGGCATGGCTGGTCGTCGTTTTTCTTTTTTTGCAGCCGCTCGCCACTCTGCTTGGCTTTACGACGCTCACCGAGAACTTCGCAGCGCTGTATCTCATCGCCGCCGTCGCGCTCTTGCAGGGCGGTCGGCCGCTATTCGCCTCGGCCGTCTTCTCGCTCGTCTTGGTCACGCGCCACGAAACCGCCGCCTTCCTGCCAGTCTGGTGCATGGCGCTATTTCGAAGTGGGGCGGGCGTCCCTGCCCGCCGTGATCGCATCACGGCGCTCGTCCTCTCCCTCTGGGCGCCCGTCGCGCACAACATCGCGTATTACGCCGTCTTCGACTCCTGGCCGCTGCGCATCTTTTTCCAGGCGCGCGGCTCGACGCAGTACACGCCGCAGGCCCTCTGGTCCTACCTCCCCGACGCGCTCTACGCCGTCCCACCGGCTATCGCCGGTCTGGCCATCGTCGGCACAGCCGTCATGCTGCGCCGAAGAGCATGGCTGGTCCCCGCCATCGCCGCGACCTTTTTTCTTACGCAAGTCGCCATCAAGGCCCTCGGCGTCTACGGGAGCGGCGGCTATGGGCGATTCCTGGTCGTCATTGCGCCGTTCATCGCCATTCTCGCGGTCGCAGGCGTCGCCGAACTCATCGCGCGCCTGCGGGAGCGCCGACCGATCGACTTGTTGACACTGATCCTCGCGATCGTCTGGCTGGTGGGGTTGATCGCGTTCGAACTCGAGCGAATTGAGCGGCGTCAGGAATGGCGGGAAGATACGCTCTGGTTGATGCGCGGAACCGTCGTTGCGATTCTCTTTCTCTTGCTCGCATGGGCCGTCTTCGGCCGCCGGGGCGGCAATCGATATGCCTCGCCCATCATCGCCGGGCTTTTGATGGCCACCTGTCTCATTCAGTGCGCGGCCATTTTGCGCCCGCTCCGATTGCGGCCCTCGCAGGAACTCGCCCGGCAAGCCGTCCATTGGCTGGGGGAGCGCGGCCTCGCCGATTCGCCGATCTTCGCGACCGATCCATGGTTCGCATATTTCCTCGACCTGGTGGAGAACCCGCGGGCCCATAAGGGCGCCATGCTTCTGGCCTCGATGCCCGTCGGCACGGTGTTCATCTGGGATTCGATCTACAGCCCGAGCGACTTTCATCGCCTCCCCGCGGAGGAGTTCGATCGCGACTCTCATTACGAGTTGTTGAGGATTCTCAGCCTCACTGAAAAATCCCGATACGAGCTGCGCCTCTACCGCAAGACGAGTCCCACGCCGCTCCCCACGACGCGCGAGGTCTATTACCCGCCTGTGCCCGAAGACCCCGAACCGGTACGGGGTTCGTACTACATTCGACCGTACCCGCACAAGAAACCCGGCGCCCCTTCGCCGCGTTGACACGCCCGCGCGCGGCACCCACGATATCGCCGATGTCCTCGCGCTGGTTTATCCCCGCCTCCCTCGCCATCTTCAGCGGGTTTGTCGCCCTCCTCTGGTTCTATCTCGCCGCAACCCAGCCGCCGACCACCGTATCTAGCGCGCCGGAAAAGGAATCCGCCATTGATCGGGAACTGGATGCGCTGACGAGCCGATCGCGGCCAGATCCTCCCACCGAAGCGCCGCCCCCCATTTATAGTGAGCCCGTCGTCCTTGCCCGCCATTCGCGCCCACCCGCCCCGTTGCTGCGCCAAATCGGTGCGCGATGGGCCGAGCAACTGGACGAAGCCAGCGTAACGCTCCGCAACGATGTGAGCCATACCGGCATCGCACTGGAAGCCAAAGCGCGCCACGCGGCCGCCGCCGGCGATCATGAAGCCGCTCTCCGCCACCTCGAGGAGACTCTGGCGAAAAACCCGCGCGACACCGCCGCATTGTCCGCCAAGGCCGCTTCGCTGGTCGCCCTGGAACGATTCGCCGAAGCCGCCGAGGTCTACGAAACAACGGTCCGTCTCGCTCCGATCGATTCGATCGCGCGCTACAACTACGCCGTCGTACTCTGGCGACTGTCGCGCTTCGACGCCGCCGCCCGCGAACTTCGCGAAGTCGTGCGGCTCGCCCCCGATCACGCCGACGCGCAGTACAACCTCGCCAGCCTCGCCCAGCGCGACGGTCGCCTGACCGAGGCCCGCACGGCTTGGGAGGCGTTCACTCGCCTCCGCCCCGAAGCCCCCAGCGGCTGGTTCAATCTCGGCGTCGTGTACATGGACTTCGACGAGCCGGAGTCGGCGGCCAATGCCTTCGCGCGATTCACCCAGCTCGCCCCATCCGATCCCGACGGCTGGATCAATCTCGCCCTCGCCGAGGCCGCGGCCGATCACTTGGACGCCGCGCTGTACGCCCTGACCATCGCCGACGAACTCGCCCCGTGCGAAGCCCTGACGCTCGACCTGCTCGCACAGATTCACGAATTGCTGGCCGAGCGCGTAGCCTCATCCGCCGAAACGCATCGTGTCGCCGCGGATGAGCTACGCGCGCTCCTGGAATGGCCCGACCCGCCGCCGGTGGAATCCGTCGCCGGCGGCGAGAACAATTGATCGATTCGCTTCGCTCCCGTAAGGGCCGAATCATGGACAATCTCGCCGGCCAGCCCTGGCTCGTCTGCAAGAAATGCGGCTATGACCTCCGCGGTCTGGTGGACCACCGCTGTCCGGAGTGCGGGCAGTCGTTTGATCCGCAACGGATGGAGTCGGACTATTTCTTGGAGACGAAAAAGTGGCCGATCGCGGGCGTCGTCACCAAATACTTCAGCCTGCTCTTCACGGCCTTCGTCGGCTGCCTCTTCCTTGCCTTCGGCGTGCGCCAAGCCTTCGCCATGCTGCGGCCCAAAGGGACCAGCATGTACTACTATACCAATCACGGCGATCGCCTTTATGACCTGCTCGTCCAGAAGGCGCCGTCACTGGTTTTCCTGACCGCCGCCATCTACCTGACGTTCTGGCTGAACCGCCGGCTGCGCCTGGCCAGCGTCCCCAACCACGCCGACATCCTCTTCGCCGTCGCCTTCTTCGCGCTGCCCCTCGTCATCTTCGCTTACATTTGTTCCGGCGGCATCGGGTTCCTTGATTGACGACCGAGGACGGAAACATGAACCCCATCAAAGGCGAACCGTGGCTCAAGTGCCCGACCTGCAGCTACGACCTGCGCGGGCTATCGGAGAATCGCTGCCCGGAGTGTGGAGCCACATTTGAGCCGATGTCGTTGCTTTCCCGCCATCTACTAGAACCGTCGCCTCGTTATTTGATAAACAAATATGCATGGAAGGCAATCCTGTTATGTCTCATTTTTTTCGCATTGTGGATAGAAGCCCCCATCACCCTGAAGCGGCGAGTATCCCTACTTACTATCGCAGCATTGCTTGGATTTACCGGCTTCTGGCTGGCGTTTCTTCGGGGGCTCCTGAAACAGGTGCGCGACAAAAAAGCACGAAGCCGCATCGTGCTCATTGCAATGGCGATTTACATCGCATTAGTTTCCAGCCCATTCATTCTCATGTATGTAGGTCCGTGAGGACGCGAATGTCCAGGGCCATCTCTTTGTTCGACTTTTCATATTAGTTCGCGGCGGTTAGATTCGTTTCCTGATGCAACGTTCACTTATTTGATGGAGTATAGACTGTGGAAAAAACCCTCATTATCCTCAAACCCGACGCCCTCCAGCGCGGTCTCGCCGGTCGCATCCTCACCCGCTTCGAAGAAAAGGGCTTCACCGTCGTCGCCCTGAAGGCCATGCAGGTCTCGCGGTCCCTCGCCGAGAAGCACTACGCCGTCCACAAGGGCAAGCCCTTCTACGACCGGCTCATCCAATACATCACCAGCAGCCCCGTCGTCGTCATGGTGCTCGAGGCGGTCGGGGCGATCGCCGTCGCGCGGAAGATGATGGGCGCGACCTTCGGCTCCAAGGCCGAGCCCGGCACGATCCGCGGCGACTTCGGCCTGTCCAACAGCTTCAACCTCATCCACGGCAGCGACTCGCCCGAGGCCGCCGCCTTCGAGATCGGTCTCTACTTCAAACCCGACGAATTGCTCAAGCCTGATCGTGCGATCGAGCGCTGGGTGTTCGACACCTCCGGCGGCGCGCCGGAGTAGTGTCCGCCGTCCCGGCGGACGCCGACGGCGAAGGTGCTTCTGAATAAGGGAATCGTATCGAGCGCAAGGTGATGGGGCCGCGTCTTGTTCGGCCCCCGGGACGGGGGTCGCTACCGCTCTGCGGCGCCAGCCGCTAATATCATAAGGAGGCCGTTACTTGGAGCGCCAAGACCGTCGGAAGATCGAAGACCTCCGCACTCACGGTCGTTCCCGCGCCGTCCGATGGGACCGATACAACTATCGCGACGACGCTGTCATCCACATTACGAACTGCGCCGATCGCGGCGCGCCCTTCTCAGACGCCGGTGTCGCGAAAATGACCGCCGACAGCGTGATCCGATGCTGTGAGCTGCGCATGTACAGATTGTTCGGATTCTGCCTGATGCCGGATCATTTGCACACGCTGTTATCGCCCGGCGATTCGGGCTGTCCGCTGGCCCAATGGTTAGACGCGTTCAAGAGCTTCACCGGCCATGAATTCGTCAAACTGGGCGGAGTGCCACCATTATGGCAGCGATCCTGTTACGATCATGTCTGTCGGGACGGCGAGACCGCAGAGAATGTGATGCGCTATATTGTCAATAACCCCGTTCGCAAGGGCCTTGTCGAAGATTGGCGCGATTGGCCTTGGACGCGGGTCTTTATCGAGATTTGAGTAGCGTCCGCCGTCCCGGCGGACGCCGACGGCGAAGGTGCTCACGAACATGAACTGGCGTCGAGCGCATCGTCATGACGCCGCCGCCCTCTTCGGCCCCCGGGACGGGGGCCGCTACGAAGCCGAGACGGGACCGCGACATCAATCCGTACTCGCGCGTATCATGTTCCTATGTCCTACGTCTCCCGCCTCACCTGCATCGTCTGCGGCAAGGAAAGTCCGCCGCCCAAATCCGCCGGCACCTGCCCGGCCTGTAACGACGCCTTCGCCATTCTCGACATCGAATACGACATGGCCCGCGTCGCCAAGAGCCTGACGCCCGCGGCGATGGAAAACCGCCCGCGGAATCACTGGCGGTACTACGAGCTGCTACCGATCGAGCCGAACGAGGAGGCCTTCGCCTGGCCGGTCGGCTGGACGCCGATCATGGAGACGCCGCGCCTCGCCGACTGGGCCGGCTGCAAACGCCTTCGCGTCAAGGACGATGGCAAGAACCCCACGTCCAGCTTCAAGGACCGCGCGTCCTCCGTCGGCGTCCTCCACGCCCTGCAGGCCAAGGCGACGCGGATCGCCTGCGCCTCCACCGGCAACGCCGCCAGCAGCCTCGCCGGTTACGCCGCCATGGCCGGCATGCCCGCGACGATCTTCGTGCCACAGCGCGCCCCCGAGCCGAAGGTCGCGCAGCTTCTCATCTACGGCGCCGATGTCCGCCGCGTCCGCGGCACCTACGCCCAGGCCTACGACCTGTGCAGCGCTGAGTGCGCGAAAAATGGCTGGTACAACCGCAACTGCGCGATCAATCCGTACCTCGTCGAAGGCAAAAAAACCTGCGGTCTGGAGATCGCCGAGCAGACTGCCGGCAACGAACCCGACTGGGTCGCCATCGGCGTCGGCGATGGCTGCACCATCGCCGGTCTCGCCAAGGGGCTGATGCAAATGAAGCAGCTCGGCTTTATCACGCGCGTACCGCGCGTCCTCGGCGTGCAGGCGGCGGGAATGGACCCGGTCGCGCGGGCCTTCGAAACCGGCGAGCTGCCGAAGGACTTCACTGGCCAGACCATCGCCGACAGCATCGACGTCCCCGTCCCGCGCAACTGGCGCAAGGCGGTCAAGTTTGTAAAGGAAACGAACGGCGCTTACGTCCGCGTGACCGACGAGCAGATCACCGACGCCATGAAATCCGCCGGTCGCCTCGCGGGCATCTTCGCCGAACCCGCCGCCGCCGCCGCCATCGCCGGCGTAAAGCAGGCCGTCGCCCAGGGCGTAATCCCCCGCACCGCCGACGTCCTCGCCGTCGTGACCGGCAATGGTCTGAAAGACATCAAAACGGCTATGTCGATCGCGGGCTCGCCGACGGAAGTCGAGCCGCTCGCCCCCTCTCCCTCTTAGGGAGAGGGCCGGGGTGAGGGTTTGATTACGAGTGGTGCAAGAAAATGGAACGACGCATCCCTATACACATGACGAACCGAGCCCGCAATCTTCGAAAGGAAGGCCACGTATTGTGAGCGTTTACTGTGGAAACACCTTCGCTCACGCGAAATGGACGGTTTGAAGTTCCGGCGACAGCACGTCATCGACTTCTTCGTCGTGGACTTCTATTGCGCCGAGGCGAAACTGGTCGTCGAAGTGGACGGGCCGACGCACGAACGCACTGAGGACGCCGAACGAGACGCGTACCTCCGAGCGCTGGGCTACCAGGTAATTCGGTTCATGAATGATGATGTATTGAAAGGAAAGAGATACGTAATCGACCGGATTTGGGACTGCGCGATGAAGCGCCGCGCTTGTTCCAACCCTCACCCTAGCCCTCTCCCTCGAAGGGAGAGGGAATAGCCCGTCAGGTCGTCTTACTTCGCCCAAAAATCCGGCATGCTCCTGACGGCGCGCTGCCCGCGAAGGCGAAAAACATTACGCACCAGAGCACGAAAAACCCGTTCTTCACCCAATCCGAATAGGGCGTCCCCTTAAGGAGACATGACGATAGGATCATCATCGCACCCAGGAGGGCCGATGAGATCAGCAAACCCGCGGTCCAGCTTCTCGTCGTCTTAAACATGGCGTCGTACCGACTTTCTTCGTAGAATAACAAGTCTATTTCGATGTAGCCGAGGCTACGCCTATCATTCTGAAACGGAGTGAGCTTGCGGCGCTTTCGTTTCGACCAGATCAATATCTGCTGGCGGAACTCTGATCAATGAGCAATTGGCTGCCAACGAAAGAGACTGTTTGCCCGTCATGCGGCGGAAAGAACAACGCATTTCACAAATCCAAGGGTACGCTCGAAGACAAACTCACGCTCTGCGCCGTACGGGTTTGCCGAGATTGCGGAACCATCTTCGAGCCCCCTGCCCATCCGGGATGGGCGATCACCGCCTTAGTGCTGGGTGCCGGGATGCTCGTGATCGTGCTATCCGATAAGGTGCCGACGATTTATCGCGCACTCGCTCCGCTCTCTCTCGGCCGCCTCTTGAGAGAATGCTTCTTTATGATGTGTTTGCTTGTGTTCGGGATCCAGATATTCATTATTGGGTGGAGAGGATTTCGACGCAAAGTAGCAAGGATCGTTCGGTAGCATCCAGCAATCACGGGCCCCGGATTTCGCTCGTCCCTTTTCAAGTCACCCCAATCCCGGTCTAATCGTGGGGTTAGCCTAGGATCAACCGTATGCAAATCAACGAAACCATCCTCAAAAAAACCATCGCCCGCTGCAAAGAGCGCGGCGTCATCATCCCCACCTTCGCCCAGATGCGCGACTCCGCCAAGGTCCCGCAGAAGATCAAGGACCGCCTCAAGTCCGTCGGCCTCTGGGACATCGACCCCGTCAACCTCTTCCGCATCACCTGGAAAAACGAGCCCGTCGAAAAGGGGGGCCTCTTTAACAACGGCAACTGGATCGAGTTCCCCTCGTCGCTGACCGGCGTGCCCGCGCGGATCGTCGGCATCGTCGGCAAGTGGTTTCCCACCGGCGCGCACAAAGTCGGCGCGGCCTTCGGCTGCATCGTCCCCCGCCTCGTCTCCGGTCAGTTCGACATCACGTCGCAAAAGGCTGTCTGGCCGAGCACGGGCAACTACTGTCGCGGCGGAGCATTCGACTGCGCCCTGCTCGGCTGCCACGCCGTCGGCATCCTGCCCGAGGAAATGAGCCGCGAGCGCTTCGACTGGCTGCACCAGATCGGCGCGGAAGTGATTGCCACGCCCGGCTGCGAATCCAACGTCAAGGAAATCTACGACAAGTGCTGGGAGATCCGCCGCACGCGGCCCGACTGTGTCATCTTCAACCAGTTCGAGGAGTTCGGCAACGCCTGTTGGCACTACCACGTGACGGGAGCTATCGTCGAAGAGATCTTCCGCAAACTCGCCGCCCCGAACGGCCGCCTCGCCGCCTACATCTCCGCGACCGGCTCGGCCGGCACGATCGCCGCCGGCGATTACTTGCGCACCAAGTTCCCGCACCTCCGCGTCGTCGCCACCGAGGCCCTGCAATGCCCGACGCTCCTGCAATGCGGATTCGGCGGACATCGCATCGAAGGCATCGGCGACAAGCACATCCCCTGGGTACACAACGTCCGCAACACCGACGTCGTCGCCGCGATCGACGACGAGGCCTGCATCAGCCTGATGCGGCTCTTCAACGAACCCGCCGGTCAGGCCCTGCTTGCCAGCGAAGGTGTCCCTGACACGACGATCAAACAACTGCCCCTCGTTGGCATCTCCGGCATCTGCAACGTCATCGCCGCGATCAAGACGGCCAAGATGTTCGATCTGGACGGCCGCGACGTGATCGTGACACCGCTGACTGACTCGATGGATCTTTATAAGAGTCGCATCGAGGAACAGCAATCCGCCCACGGGAAATACACGGAACTCCTCGCCGCGAAGCACTTCGCCCGCTACCTGCAAGGCGCCGCCGTCGAGTACATCCGCGAGCTGACGTACAACGATCGCAAGACGCTGCACAACTTCAAGTACTTCACGTGGGTCGAGCAGCAGCAAAAAAGCGTGGACGACCTCCGCCGCCTCTGGGATCCCGACTTCTGGACCGAGCAGTTTTCGCAGGTTGCCGAATGGGACCGGCAGATCGAGCAATTTAACAAGGAGACCGGCCTCGCGTAGGGCGGGCTCCGCCCGCCGTCCATTGTCACCGCGCCGAATCGGCGGGCAGAACCCGCCCTACAACAAGGAAGACATCATGCAAGTACGATTCGATTGCCCCGCCTGCAAAAAATCGCACGTCCTCGACATGCCGGAGACGACGATCCACATGACCTGTTCGCAAACCGGTAAGCACCTGAAGCTCCGCCTGGGCCTCGGCGGCGACGTCAAAGCCCAGATCGTCAGCGAATCCGGCGCGGAAGAGGAAAAAGAGGAAGAGGCCCCCGCCTGATTCCGGAGGTGAGTCACTGATACGCCTCGGTGACAGGAAGTCCGCACTCCGGACATCGAGCGCTGACATTGCCGGTGAGATTGTATCCGCACTTGCGGCAGGTCCCGGGATCACGTCGCGCGTTTCGATCCTGCAAAACCGCAACCAATAGTAATACGACCGCCACGGCGAGAATCGTGAAAGCGGGTCCTATTCCGAATAGAAAAAAGCTCTGGACCCAGTTCATTAGCCCAATTACCCCGCGATCTTCATCATCAATCCACTGATCCGGTCCATGCCCCGCGGTCCGACCTTGAGCAGCAAGTCCACCGTCCGCGCGATCACGAGCAGAAAGTCATTCATCGCATCCAGCCGTTCAATGTACGCCCGGGCTTGCGGCGACTTCGCGCCCTTCGTCGCCGAAAACTCCTTCGCCGCAAGTTCCCGGCAGCGGCGGATTGTCTCGACGATCGGCTCCACTTCGCGGCGCTTGCGCTGCCGAATGATCGTCTCGAACATCTGCCACACGTCCGTCAGCGCCGTGAAATACTCCTTTCGATCGCCGCGGATGTGGATGCGCTGGATCAGCCCCCAATCCACCAGCGAACGCAGGTTCATCGACGCGTTGCCCCGCGAGACCTGCAACAGCGCCATGACGTCGTCCGTACAGACCGGCTCGGTTGAGACGTACATCAGGGCATGGATCTCCGCCATCGTGCGGTTGATCCCCCAGTAGCTGGACATCTCGCCCCAGCGGCGGATGAACAGGGCCTGCGACTCCTCCAGCTTCCGCAGCGGGGTGGGGGCAGCCGGTCGTTCCAGGGTCCGGGCGGCCATGGGGCGCACCTCCTATCGAAGTTTCAATTATCTCTGAAAATAATATATCATCGGAAGTGATGAAATGCAAGCCGGCGCCGCGTTCCGGCTCGGCGATCAGCTAACGATGTGCGTCGTTTTCGGGCGCTCGGCCGCCTCCGGCGCCGGTCCCGCCGCAGGCCCTTCAGGACGCAGCGGCGCGGAGTGGATCAATCCCGAGAGCGCCTCGGGTGTCAGGTCGGCCTCGGCCTCATGACCCTTCTTGCTCAGGTTGTGCCGCCACTCGTAGATTCCCCATACCACCATCGCCAATACCAGCAGTCCCACGACGCCGGCCGTCCCGAAGCGCGTCGCCAGGAAAATCTCCTCCAGGTGCTTGCTGAACTTCGCGCCCACCCACACCCACACGGGGACGGAAATCAGCGCCGCCGTGCCGTCCATCAGCGCAAACTTCCAATACGGTACGCGAAACACTCCCGCGATCAGGAACAAGACCGCGCGAATTCCCGGCATGAACCGCGCCGCGAAAATCACCTTGGCGCCGTGATTCACAAAGAGCCGCCGCGCCTTCTCAATCAGCCACGGCTTGGCGATCCGCCGCAACCAGCGATGCTCGACGATGTGATCGCCGTATCGACGCCCCATCGAAAAAAGCAGCGAGTCCCCGACCATCACGCCCACCAGGCCGGTCAGGATCATCAGCCACAGATCAGCCTTGCCCTTGTAAACGAGCCAGCCGGAGGCAATGAGCGGGATATCCTCGGGAAGCGGGATGCCCAGACCGGCGGCGATCAGAATGAGAAAGAGGCCGAGATAGGACCACTTGCCGAGAAAAGTTACGAAGAATCCATCCACAAGAAACCCCGGCCGTTAACCTATTCTGCTCATATTTCGCGATGGTCAATGCTGCGAATCATTCACGCCCAGCCGCCATCGCCTTCAACGATCCGCCGGATTCGCTCTTCGACAGCGCGGCGGTCGCCCGCGCGCGAACCGTCGCATTGGGGTCTTGCTGCAGCAACTCCAACCAATTTACTCGATAAGGTCCGCCGACGGTATTGACGTAACCCACCAGCCAGACGCGCCGTTCGGGCGGTAGACTCGCCAGCCGTTCGCGCATGCGCTGGAGCCCCGGCTCACCCAGTAAGAACAGCCCAGCACACACTTGATCGATAACGGCTTCCACGACCTGACCAGACTCCGCGCCTTCAAGACATTTTCCAAGAACGTCCGCGGCATGTTCCGGCGGCTGAAGACCGGCCAAAGCGCGCACGGCATCGCCGGCCACGCTTTCCCGGCCGTCGCGCCGCAATTCAAACAGCGCCCGGCTGATCCGCGGATTGTCCAGGAACGCGCGCGACACTTCGATCGCCGCGCACAGTTGCCGTTCGGAGGTCGCGCTGGCCAGGGTTCGACGAAGTTCCGGCAAAACGTACTCCGCGAGCTTCGGCCGCTCCTTCAACTGCGTGCAACGGTCTTCGAGTTCTTCCGGCGTGCGGTTTTCGAGCGACTCAATGAACGCGCGGACCTTGCTCTTCGTTTCATAGCGCTGATACGCCTTGTAAATAAGAAAGACGCCGGACCCCGCGATCGAAACCGTAAGCAGGCACGCCGACGCAGAAACTAAAAGGTGTCCCCAAATTCCCCCTGGCCGGCCGCTCGCCTGGCCCGGATCCTTCGAACCTGAATTGACCAAGGCGAATTTCTCCGTGAGGGCTTGTCACCCCCTGCCCGTCGTCAGGCGGATTCCTGCGAAACGCCCAACAACGCCACCAGCCGATCGAAGTCTTCCAAGCCGTAGTATTCTAACGTCAGACGGCCGGTGTGCCGTTTCCGGCCCTCCTTGATGGTAACGCGCCGTGCTAACACCTTAGTAAGTCGTTCCTCCATATCCCGCACCGTCGGCCGAGCGTCACTACTTGAGACGGCGGGCGGTTTCGCGCCACTGCTGCGCTTGCCGCTGATCGCCGTCTCCACCTGCCGGACGGACCAGCCCTCGCGACAGCATTGTTGAGCGAGCCGTCTGCGGATATTAGGGTCTTTTGATCCAAGCAATGCCTTGGCGTGGCCTATTCCGAGATCACCGGAGGCCACCAAGGTCAAGATGTCTTCTCCTAACTCTAGTATTCGTATATAGTTAGAAACTGTCGCCCGATCCTCACCCATGCGCTCGCCGATGGCCTCGTGCGACAGACCGTAACGATCCTGCATGGTTCGGTAGGCCTTGGCGCGATCCACTGCATTAAGGTCAGCGCGGTGGATGTTCTCAATCAATGCCAGTTCCAGTAGGTCCTCATCGCGAACACCGCGGACGATGGCCGGAATAGTCTCCAGCCCAGCGATTGCCGCTGCCCGAAGGCGCCGCTCCCCAGCAACCAACTCGTACCCACCTTCCGCAGGTCGAACTACCACAGGCTGGAGCGCGCCGCGAGACTTTATTGAGGCCGCCAGCGAGGCCAAGGCTCCATCGTCGAACGAACGACGAGGTTGCATGGGGTTCGGTCGGATCTGATCAACTCGCAAGGACGCCAGGCGGTGATGTTGCTGTTGATCGATAGGCGCGATCGGCGGAGTAATCGTCCGTGCTTCCTGGGTTGGTTGCTGCTCCATTGGCGCAACAAGCGAAGCCAGTCCTCTCCCTAATCGTTTGATCTCTTTGGACATTATGACCATCCTTGGCAGAAAGTGACGCGGTCTGGGACTCCTGATGCAATGCATATTACCGCTAGCTAAATCAGCGATCAAGCAAGCAACTGTTCCACGTGGAACATGCTCAATTCAGTTCAGTAGGAGATCGCGTTCCACGTGGAACAATACATGTATATTATAATCAGACTCTTTTTATCTGTTTTCCGGCCTCCGTTGATGGAAAGTTATACGTCGATATCCCCTTAGTGACGCTCTGCCATCAATGGCCGTTGGTAATTGCTGCGGCCAATCTCGCTACTTGGGGAGTGACTATCGCCTCAACCGGAACCGCCTGGCAGACGGCTGGTACAAGCTGTGGAGGAATATCCCGTTGAGCGAGATCTGCACGATGTCAGCCAAAAAGCCCGGGGAAGGGGCCACGGTCATTAAACCAAGCCGCCGTCCGAGCCGGATGCCCGTCTTCACGCCTGGACGGGCAGCGTTGTGGCCCGCGTCCCTCTCGATTCTGGCGGCCCTTCTTTTCGGAGGCTGCAACGACCCCTATTCGCAGCGACGAATCGCCATGCGGCGCGAACACCTCCATCAGACCGCGACGGACGTTGCCGACCGGGAACGCGACGGCGTCCGCCGCGTCCGCGAGGCCGACGAGACGCTGAAAAAGTGGTGGAAGCGGGACGTGGAGGATTTCGAGCGCCGCGCGCCGACCGTCGGCGATTATTTCTGGTAGGCGACTTGGTGCCACGATAGTGGCACTCAATGATCGCCCACGGTTTCCAGGGGCCCTTGTCATTCCGGCCCTCCGTGGTCTGGACGCGTGGCGGCTCTTCCCCTATCATTCCGCCGTAGTCCTCCGGAGGGCGGCCCATGCTTCAGTGCAGCGAATGCGAATTCTTCGAACGCGGCCCCAACGGTCAGCTCACCTTCAAGTGCGATCCCTTCAGCACGATCAAGGAGCCCGAGTGCCTCGCCAAGTGGCAGCTCCTCCGCTCCGCCGAACTCGGCCAGAAGGTCGACCGCATGATCGCGGCGTACGAAGCCACACTGGCGATCTACAAGCGCTTGCAACCGCTGCAGGAAAAGATGTTCCGCCACATGGAGCGGGAGATCGACGAGGTGGAAGAGGGCGACGCGTGGAAGTATGACGAGGATGATGAGGACGAGGCGGCAGATGGGCCGGAAGATCCGGACAAACCTTTTTAGTAGGCAGACTTCAATACGTCATCGTAGCCGCTGATTTCGTTGGGACGCTCGAATCGGGGAGGGGGCGGATTCTCGAGTTCTCTACGCAAGCCCGCGAGCCGCTTCGACAATGTCCGCATCCTGCGGCAGGACCAGATTCGCCGCGGGGCCGAGGGGGATGTACGTATCCTCGCCGACGACGCGGGCGATTTGAACATCGCCCCCGCATCGCTCAACGATGATCGTCACAATGCCTTCGCCCACGCCGCCGGAGCGGCGGCCTTCGTCGACGACCAGCACCTTGCCGCACTCGCGCGCATGTTTCGTAATGAGGTCCGCATTCAGTGGGCTCAGCCATCTCAGATCAACCACGCGGGCGGCCATATTGTGCTTTTCGCGCAATGTTTTCGCGGCCCGCAGCGACATCAATACGCCGTTGCCGAACGTGATAATCGCCAGATCGCGGGCGTCCTCGTGATAGACGCGGCCCTCTCCGAGCGCGATGGACTGGTCGGGCGAAGGATAGGGAAATTGCCATTGACCGTCGCCGTCGGCATACAAGTCCTTGGTCATGTACAGGGCGATCGGTTCCAGAAACGCGACCACTCGGCCGTCGATTTTCGCCAGTGCAGCGCAAGTGCGGATCATCATCGCCGCATCATCTCCGCGTGATGGGCAGGCGAGGATCAGTCCCGGAATATCGCGCAGCGCCGCGATGCTGTTGTCGTTGTGAAAGTGCCCGCCGAAGCCTTTTTGATAAGAGAGCGACGCAATCCGCACGACCATCGGGTTGCGGTACTGGTTATTCGAGAAGAATTGCAGCGAACACGCCTCACCGCGAATCTGATCGCAGGCGTTGTGAAAGTACGCCAGGTACTGAATCTCCGGAAACGGCAGCAGCCCCATGTTGGCAAAACCCTGGGCCAGCCCGAAGATCGTCTGCTCGTCGAGCAGTGTGTTGAAACACCGCGCCGCCTTGAACTTTTTGAACAGCCCCGCCGTGACGTAATAAACGCCGCCCTTGTAGCCCACATCCTCGCCGAAGACGACCATCTCCGGATACTTGAGCATGAGGTCAAAGAGCGCCGCGTTGATCTGCACAGCCAGGTGCCGCGGCTCCAGCTTCTCCGGCAATTTGTCCTCGCCGCCGAAACACTCGACGCGCCGGGCATGTTCCACCGTTCGCGCCGCCTCGCGTTTCACCTCGTCCGCGTGATACGGCGCGAGCGGCGCCATGATCTCCTCGGCGCTCGACAGCCGTGGTCGCGTGACGACCTTATCGGCCGCCGCCTTGACCCGCGCCCGCAGCTTTTCGTACTGGTCGAGGATGTCATTCGGCCGCATCAGACCGGCATGCAGGACCAGCTTGGCCGATTGAAGCAGCGGATCAAGCGCCTCGGCGGCGGCGATCTCTTCAAGCGTGTGATAGGCCGGTTCAAAATCCGTCCCCGCATGGCCCAGCATCCGCACGACCTTCAGGTGCAGGAAGACCGGCGCGCGATAAGCGCGGCAATACTCGACGGCCTTCGCGACGACGGCGTGACCCTCGACCAGATCGAGCCCGTTCGCCTGAAAATACGTCAGCCCAGGTCGCTTCGAGAAATTCGCCTCCACCCAGCCCGTCGGCGAGCGGACGGAAATGCCGATCCCGTTGTCTTCGCAGACCAGCAGGACCGGACAGGGCAGCTTTTGAAACGCCGCCCAGGCCGCCGCATTGAACGCCCCCAAGGCCGTGGAGTGGTTCGTGCTCGCATCGCCGAAACTGCACACCACGATGCTGTCGTCCGGTATCGGCAGCGTCACGCCCAGGTGCCGCGCGCGGTGTATCGCGACCGCCGTGCCGACCGCCTTCGGAATCTGGCTGGCGATGGTGCTCGTCTGCGGAAGCACCCACAGCGGCACGCTGCCCCAGACCTTGTGCCGGCCGCCGGCGATGGGGTCCTCGGCGCTGGCCGCCTGCGACAGCACGGTGTCATAGATCATGTCGATCTCGGGCACCTTCCGGGCCCGCTCGACCATGAACGCGCCGCTGCGGTAGTGCAGGAACGCCGGGTCGGTGTGCCGCGTCAGCCGCGCGACCAGGGCATTCCCCTCGTGACCCGCCGAACCGATCGTGTAGAAGGCGGCGTTTCGAGCGCGCAGCTCCCGCGCAATCAAGTCCAAATGCCGCGCGGCCATCTGCGATTCAAAGAGTTCGACCAGATCGCGGCCGGTCAGCGCCGCGCCCGGAGCGAGCAGGTCGTTCGGCCCCATCGGCTCGGCCGGCGATTCCTTCCAGCCGCTGACAAAGGCAGCGAAGTTCTTGTCGACAATCTCGGCGCGGTTGAAGGACATACTCCGCGCAAGTAAACGCCAAAATGTAAAAAAGTCAAAACGGCGAAATGAAGATGTGTTATGGCTTGACCGCCACTTGCACGCGACTCCGGCCTGCACGGCGGAGGGCCTCAATCAGGTCCGTCTGCGTGATCACCTCCGGCAGGATCTCGGGCTTGTCCACGTCGTTCGGGCGATAGACGACGAAGACCGGCACGCCGCCGCGCTGAAAGCGCTCCAGGTCCTCCTTGATCTCCTTGACGGGCAGCGTGTAGTCGGCCGTATAGGGGATCACATTCAATTCCTTCATGACCGCCATCACGTCCGGCCGTTCGATCGCCGTCTTGAGCATCACCTTGCAGTTCGCGCACCAGTCGGCGGTATAGTCGATGAAAACCGTATAGCCGTTGCGCACGTCCTCCAGGGCGCGGTCGCGCTTGTAATGCTGCCAGGGAATGCCCTTCGACCAATCCAGATTTCGCTGGGTCAGGTTGAGCCCCTTCTGGCCCGCTTGGCGATAGAGTTGACCGTCGGCCATCAATTCCCTGTTCTCTATCTGCTGCGCAATCAGGTCATCGATGCTGTGGAAAATTCGAAACGGCAGTAGCCAACCCAATAGCACAATCGTCAGCGCCAATCCGTAGAGCTTGACTCTCTTCGCCGTCGGAGCGCCGAATTCGATCTTCCCCTTGATCCACGCCGCCATGGCCACGGTCAACAGGAAGATCATCGCAAGCAGGACGCCTTCGCCGCCGATCTGGCCGCGGAGGGGATTGAGCAACCAAATGACCGTGCCCAGGAGTAGAAATCCCATCAGGTATTCAAACGTGGTCATCCACGGCCCGGCCCTGGGAACAAAGCGCAACCAGCCGGGATTGGCGGCCAGCACCATGAACGGCAGCGCCATGCCGACGCCGACCGCGACAAAGATGAACCCGCCCTGCGTTGGCGAAAATTTGCTCGCCGCGCCGATGGCGGCACTGAGAAAAGGCGCAGTGCAGGCCGTGCCCAGAAACGTCGCGAGAAGACCCGTAACAAATGCGGACAGAAAGCCCTCGCCTTCGGCTTTTTCGTCCAGCTTGTTGATGATCTTTGGCGGGAAAATCATAAAGACTTCAAACAAGCTCAATGCGAAAGCCGTGACAATCGCGGCGAGTCCGATGACTACCTGCGGCTTCTGAAACTGCTCGCCCCAGCCAAGCTGCTTGTTGGTCTGCCAAAACAGAAGGCCGATGACGCTAAAGAAAACCATGATGCCCGCGGAGTACGTCATGCCGAGCCAGAATACTCGCGCGCGATGTTCGTGCGCCTGCCGGACGAACGACAGAATCTTGAGCGAGATCACCGGCAGCACGCACGGCATGAGATTGAGCACGAACCCGCCGATGACCGCTACCAAGAGCGCACCCAAATAGCCGAATCCGAGCAGCCAGTTCTGCGCGCGAGTCAGGATATTCTGCGAGGGCAGTACCGCGTCGGCGCCATTGGAAACGGGCTCCGGTTCCAGTTGATCGGTCACCGCAATCGGAACGGGCGGGGCCACGATCACCGCGGCCGTCGGCGCCGGCCCTCCCTCCATCTGCACCGGGATCGCGATCTCGATATGCTGCGGCGGGAAGCAAGTGCCCGACTCGTTGCAAATCTGGTATTGAAAAACCCCGCGAATCCAGCGCGGCGCCGTGTTCGCGTCCTCCGCGACGGTGACGGGAATCGTCAGCTTCACCTCCCCGTCATATTCGCTGAGCTTGCCCAGTCCCGGCGCGCCGGGATCGGTTCGCTCGCGCCCCGGCGGGTACACTACCTCGCCGATCTCCAGCCCGTCCGTCGGTTCCAGAAACAACACCGCCGGAATCAATTCCTTGCTCAAAGGCTTGTTCGATTGCATGTGATGACCGGCCGCCACCTCGGCGACCAGGCTCGCGGTGAACGTGTCGCCCGGCTTGACGCGCGGCTTGTCCGTTCGATCGGACAGCTTGACGTGTTTCGCCTTCTCGATCGGAAGTGGAAAGCGCCGCGCCGCGCGTCCAAACATCTCCGCATTCGCCGACTCGATCTTCGAGCCCGTAGAAACGACGGGCAACACCAACGAGACCTCCACGTCTCCCGGGATACACTCCTTCTTGCACGCCAGATAGGACACCTTCGCCTTGAACAGCGCGTCCTTGCCGGGCGCCGCAGACGTCGGCACTCGAACGGGCGTCACCAGCAAGGCTTCGCCTTCGAGGATGAAGGACGTCTCGTTCAACTCGGAGTCGAAGGATCGCTTCGGAACAGGAAACTGCGTCCGACCGAAGCTAAAACCCGCCGGGCCGGACCAATCGATGGTCGTGGGCAGGCCGGTCAGCCCCCCCGGCCCCCGCCAGTAAACGTGCCAGTCCTTGTCCGGGGTCAGCGAAATCAACAGGTTGACGACCTCACCCGGGGCCGCCGCCGTTCGATCCGCGAACGCCTGGACCGCGACATTGGCGTCTTTCTTGATGGCGCTGGTAGGCCCCGCTGCAGCCGATTCGCCTGAGGCCGCGGCGACCATCACTAGCGCTGAAACGAGTGCGTGCCTGAGCCGCCGACCGCACAGGTCCCCTCTCCGCCGTTCCTTTTTTCCCGAAAAAGTCACTGCCTCATCCACATAACCAGGTCCGGGCATTCCTTGACGAGTTTTGATGCCCGCTTATACTCCAACGTAACAGGGGCGTATTGGTACGCTCCCTTTAAGATAAATGGCTTGTCCGGCTTTGTCGCGGGCCTGAATCCCTTGATTTCGGCCATCCGCCCGAAGGACGGTGCGACCTTGATCCGGCGGCACAAAAGGGTATTTGGCATTCTGGCGAATCGACCGCGAATCGAGGTCAACGGGATCCCTCGGCCATCCGGCCTTGGACAATCCCGACTCCTCTTGTCGCGAGGATTATGACCGCGGGCCGGTCGTCGTCGTGTCGGCGAAGTAACAGTTGTCGTCGTTTCAGCCTGCGGCATAAACCCGCTGCTCAAACGATCTTATATGCAGGATTCCTGGTTTTCCGTTGAACATCTTCATTATCTTCCGGATCGCTGGGATCATTCGTTGACACGGGTCTAGACGACGCAAGCGGGCCTCCACCGGTCACCTGACCGGCTTCGTATACGCCATCTCCCTATATCCGCCGCCGCTCATACGGTTCTCGGACGAGCAAATCTGTGTGACCCCGCGCCTATCGACCCCCCGGACAATAGTCCGGCTCGGGCCGAAGCGCTTCGTGTGAGTGTTCGTAGTGATGAACGCGTTACGAAAGGATATGAATCATGGGACCTGTCATTGTCGCACAGGTCTCGACCGGGCTGACCTTCGTCTTCGTCATCTTGGCATTGGCGGCAGGGGCCGGGGCCGTTTACGCGGCGCTGGCGCTGACCGCCAAGGGCAAGAAATCGACCGCCGAGCAAGAGGCGGCGAGGATCAAGCAGCTAGCCCAGGACGAGGCCAATCGCATCAAATTGAAGGCCGAGATGGACGCCAAGGCCACGTTCCTGGCGCGGCAGGAAGAGTTCGACAAGCAGTCGGCCGTCACGCGCAATGAGATTCGCGAGGCGGAGAAGCGCCTCGACAAGCGCGAGGACCAGCTCGAACGCAAGCTGGAGACCTTGGGCATCAAAGAACGCAACATCGAAAAAGGCGAGGCCGCCATCCGGGAGCGCCAGGCCCAGATCGACAAAAAGACCCAGGAAGTCGAAGAGCTGGTGACAAAGCGGCGCAACGAATTGCTCCGCGTCGCGCAGCTCTCGATGGATGAGGCGAAAAAGCAGCTCTTCGACCGGCTCGAAAACGACCTCGAGCACGAGTGCGCCCAGATCATCGACAAGCGCGTCTCTGACGCGCAGGACGAGGCCGAGAACCGCTCCCGCGAGGTCGTCGTCACCGCCATCCAGCGCTACGCCGCCGCGCACACCTCCGCCTCGACCGTCAGCACCATCGACATCCCCTCCGACGAGATGAAGGGCCGCGTCATCGGCCGCGAAGGTCGCAACATCCGCGCCTTCGAAAAAGCGACCGGCGTGGACATCATCGTCGACGACACTCCCGGCGTGATCGAGGTGACCAGCTTCGACCCCGTCAAGCGCGAGATCGCCAAGCAGGCCATGAACAAGCTCCTCCACGACGGCCGCATCCACCCGACTCGGATCGAGGAAGTCGTCCTCGAAATCCAGGGCAACATGGAGAAGGAACTCGTCGAGCTGGGCAAGAAGGCCTCCATCGAAGCCAACGTCCCCGGTCTCAACAAAAAGATCATCGACCTGCTCGGCCGACTGCAATTCCGCACCAGCTACGGTCAGAACGTCCTGCGCCATTCCATCGAAGTCGCCTACCTCTGCCAGGTCATGGCCGACGAACTCGGCCTCGACGGCGCGCTGGCCCGCCGCTGCGGCCTCCTCCACGACATCGGCAAGGCCGTGGACCACGAAGTCGAGGGCGGTCACCCCGCCATCGGCGAGGAAATCTGCCGCAAGTTCAACGAACGGCCCGAAGTCCTCAACGCCATCGCCGGTCACCACGGCGACGTGCCCTCGACGAGCCCCTACACGCCGCTCGTCGCCGCCGCCGACGCCATCAGCGCCGCCCGCCCCGGCAGCCGCCGCGAGTCCATGGAGCGCTACATCAAGCGCCTGGAGCAGCTCGAAGGCATCGCCACCGGTTTCAACGGCGTGCGGCAGGCCTACGCGATCCAAGCCGGCCGCGAGGTCCGCGTCATCGTCGACGCCGACAACGTCGACGACGCCAACGCCATGCGCATCGCCCGCGAAATCGCCCAGAAGGTCGAATCCGACATGACCTACCCCGGCGAGGTGAAAGTCACCGTCCTCCGCGAAGTCCGCGCGGTCGAATACGCGCGCTGATCTTCGCAGGTGTCCAATGCATCGGCGATGGCCTGGATTACGCTCGATCGGGTGCGCACTGCCCCTGATCCTCACGGCGCAATGCGACCAGCCATTACCTTGTCAGAATGGTGCTGCCGAATCGTCGGGCAATCTCTCGCCGGGGCCCGTCTTTCAGGATTCGACGGACCCGTTCACGATCGGCGACCGAACTGTACGTTGCATCGACGTGCAACGATGTCAGGATGGCGCACCGGTGCCGCTGCTCATCCACACGCCGCAGGAGCCCGGCGACTATCCCGTCGTCGTCTTTCAGCACGGTTTCCTGGCCCGCAACTCGCAATATGATGTGATCCTCACCCATCTGGCCAGTCACGGTTTCGTCGTGATCGCGGCGCAAATGTACGAACCGGGACTGAGCCCGCTGATCGGCCAGCCCAGCGCGGCACAGGAAGCGGAATTGGCGGCGAGCGTCCTCGATTGGCTTCCGGCGAACCTGAGCAGGCTCGCCGGCGTTTCGGCACGGACCGATCTCCTCGGCCTGGCCGGTCATTCGCGCGGCGGTCGCGTCGTCTGGCGCGTGTTGGCGACGGACTCTTCCCGCGCGAAGGCCGTCGCCGGAGTGGATCCGGCGGATGGAGATCCGCTCCCCTTTGGCGATCCGACGCGGGTCATTCACGGCCCATTCCATTTCAGTCTACCGTCGCTGATCATCGGGGCGGGCGTGACCGGGGCATGTGCCCGCACGGAAATCAATCATGAGCAGTTTTACGCCGCCAGCGCATCGCCGGCATGGCACGTCGTGGCCACGGACTACGGGCACGTGGACATGCTCGACGAGGACGCGGTCGAGACCAATGCCCTCTACTGCGGCGCCGGCAGCACCCGGCGCGAGCCGATGCGCCGGCTCGTCGCCGGTCTCCTGACGGCGTTCTTTCGCGGCGCGTTGCAGGATGATCCGGGCGCGTTCTCAATTCTGACCGCCGCCGACGCCGCACCCGCGCGAATCACGACGGAATCGAAGTAATCCCTCCCGCTCGCGAGTTCATCAAGAGTGACGGCGCGGCGATGACCCATTTTCCCTGTTCCCTGTTCCCTTCTTTCACCGACAACAGCGAGGGCGTCTTTGTGACCATCGCCTCGGACGCCGACGCAGACGGCATCAACAACGACTTCGAAAATTGCGTGAGCGCGGCCAACTTCGACCAGACCGACACCGATGGCGACGGCGATGGCGACGCGTGCGACAACTGCCCGCCCGTCGCCAATGCGAATCAAGAGAACGGCGATGGCGACACCGCGGGCGACGCTTGCGACGAATGTCTCAGCGATCCCGACAAGTCGGCCCCCGGTCAGTGCGGCTGCGGCATCGCGGACACTGACACCGACTCCGACGCCACGGCCGACTGCAACGACGGTTGTTCCGATGATCCCGCCAAGATCGCACCGGGCGAATGCGGTTGTGGCGTCCCGGACGCCGATGCGAACGCCAACGGAACGCCGGACTGCAACGACCCCCCGCCCCCGCCGGCCGCGTGCGGAACATGCGCCGCAGGCGTCCTGCCGGGTACGCTGCTGAGCTTCTCGCTCATGCTGTGGACCCGCCGCCGACATTCAGCGCCTCGTCGATGATATGCCCCATCTAATCCGCGCTATTTGCGAAGAAGAACGTAAATCGCTTCAGGTTCGAGACTTGGGGGCAAGGAATGGCGGTTCGATTTACCCGACGACCGCAGGACCCGCCTACCAGGCTTTTCCAGCAACCTCCGGCAAGCAAATAAAAGCCGGAAATCAGAAAGGCGACCAATAAAGTCAAGTACAATCGCATGAAAGGGCCAGGGGTTGAGACGATCGATCGGAGGAGTCCCGGCTTTGGAAAAAAGGAGCAATTCATGTCATCCAGAAATCGAGTGTTTGCAATAGTCAATGTCCCGATCTGCGCCGCCATTCTTCTCACCGGTGCGTGGTTCGCCGGTGCCGGCGATCTGAACCCGCCAGCGGGCGCGGTCGCGCCGACTCACAAGACGCTGACCGAGGTGGAGCCGCGGACCGCGATCAACGCGACCAATACCGCCGGCGACGCCGACAGCCTCTACAAGATCACCGCGCCCGGCTCGTACTACATCACCGGCAACATCACGGGCGTTGCCTCCAAGCACGGCATCGAGATCGCCGCCAGCGGCGTCACCCTCGACCTCAACGGGTTTGATCTCGTGGGCGTCCCCGCGATGGGCGCGTTCGACGGCGTGAGCGCCACCGTGCCCAACCTGACCAACATCGCGGTGGTCAACGGTTCGGTCCGCTCCTGGGGCGGCGGCGGCGTTGACCTGGGGCCTCTTTCGACCAACTGCCGCGTGGCCGAGGTGCTCGCCAGCGGCAACACCGTCGATGGCATCCGCACCGGCAGCGACTGTACGATCACCAACTGCTCGGCGTCCTCCAACACGGCCGACGGCGTCACCACCGGCGACGGCTGCACGGTCTCGAACTGCTCGGTGTACCAGAACGCCGGCACCGGAATCTTCACCGGCGCCGGCTGCACGGTCTCGAACTGCTCGGCGTACCAGAACACCGGCGACGGCATCCGCACCTCCATCTCCAGCACGGTCTCGAGCTGCTCGGCGCACCGCAACACCGGCACCGGCATCAGCGTCAGCACCAGCAGCACGATCGCCAGCTGCTCGGCGGTTCAGAACACCGGCAGCGGCATCAGCGTCAGCACCGGCTCCACGGTCGCCGACTGCACCGCCCGAATCAACACCCTCGACGGCATCGTGTGCAATATCGCTTGCGTGATCCGCGGCAACACCTGCAGGGACAACGGCTTCAACGGGGACGGCGCGGGCATCCACGCCACCGGCGCCGACAACCGCATCGAGGGCAACAACTGCACCACCGCCGACCGCGGCATCGATGTGGACTTCGCCGGCAACATCATTGTCAAGAATACCTGCTCGGGGAACACCACGAACTGGGACATCGCCATCGGAAACGCCTTGGCGCCCATTGTTTCGGCAACGACCAATGCCGCGGCCGTCGCGGGTGACACGTACGCCGGCAGTCTCGGCTCAACCGACCCCAATGCAAACTTCACGTATTAGCCATAAAGAGTAAGATTCTCACTGGTGAGTCGCCTTACCGCGAAGAACCGCCTCCTCGCCGCCCGCCTCCGGGATCCCCAGCGTCGCATGGACCCAGCGCGCCGGAATGCGCGCCCCGAGTTGATTGACCGCCACGTCCAGCACCCGCGCCAGCTTCTCCGGCTCGAAGCGTTGATCCACGATCCGCCGGAAGTGCGGCACGGGCGCATCGGCGCCGAACTGCATCCGCACCATCGGCCCGAGCAAATCCCGCCGGATCGTCCGCGACTCCTTGGAGAGGTCGTCGTCGCGCAGGTCGCGCCGCACCTGGTCGTGCACCTTCGCCGCTCCCGCCGGCCGCATGCGGAACATGCGCAGCAGGCGTCTTGCCCGGTACGCTGCTGAGCCTTTCGCTCATGGTGTGGGGCCGCCGACGACGTTTAACGCCGCGTCGATGAGATGCACAATCAATAGCGGCCGACCTGCCGGTACTGCGCTGCCCGCGAGTCCCAATTTCAGCAAAAATAAGAGCCCAGGGGCCTTGAAACACTAGGCGCGGAGGGGGTGCGAACCGGTATAATGGACTTGCCGCTGGATTGCCTATTGGTGCGGGAGGACTCGTAATGAAATTGGCCGTTCTAATTGCCGTCGTGGACACTGCGCTCTTGGTTTGCTCCGCCGGCGCTCGGGCCCAAGCCCGCGCTGCCGAATCCGTCCCCGACGGTCTCTCGGCCACGGACTGGTCCTCCATCCGCGCGACGTACGACGCGAATCGTCACGCCGCCTTCCCCGTTGACGGCGGCTATCAGGCCCGCAATCCCGGTCAGCAGTGGCGGACGCGGTTCGATGGCCGCGGCTTAATCACCGCGCCCGATGCCGGCGGCTGGTCATGGGGATTGGAACTGGTGACTTACGGGCGCGAAGGGATCGAGCAGGCAGTCACGACTCCAGCCTCCGTCGAAGCCAAAGGTGGCCGCGTCGAGTACCAGTGGGATGCGTCATTGACCGAGTGGTACCTCAACGACCCGCGCGGCCTGGAGCACGGCTACACGGTGCATCAGCGCCCGGACGGCGGCGCGGGGGCGCTGCGCTTCACCCTGGCCGTGCGCGGCGGCCTCGATCCGCGCCTCAGCGTGGACGGTCGCAGCGTGACGTTCGTCGACACCGGCGGCGCAGCGGTCGTGAACTACACCGGCCTGACCGTCTTCGACGCCAGCGGTGCAATGCTGCCTGCGTGGTTCGAAGTCGGCGATTTCAATTCTCCATTCTCAATTCTTCATTCTCAATTCGTCCGAATCATTGTTGACGATTCGGACGCGATCTACCCCCTCACCATCGACCCCGTCGCCCAGCAGGCCTACCTCAAGGCCTCGAACACCGAGACATTCGACGGTTTCGGCGTCTCGGTGGCCGCATCGGGCGATACAGTGGTGGTCGGGGCGGATGGCGAAGACAGCAGCGCCACAGGCGTGAACGGCAACCAGGCGGACAACGGCGCGCTCGGTGCCGGCGCCGCCTACGTCTTCGTCCGCGACGCTGTTGGCGTATGGACCCAGCAGGCCTACCTCAAGGCATCCAACGCGGGGAACGGCGATCAATTTGGCTTTTCCGTGGCTGCGAGCGGCGACACGGTGGTGGTCGGGGCCATTCGGGAGGACAGCAACGCTACCGGCGTGAACGGCAATCAGGCCAACGAGAGCGCATCAACGTCTGGTGCGGCGTATGTCTTTGTCCGCAGCGGCACGTCCTGGAGCCAGCAGGCCTACCTCAAGGCATCGAACACGAATGCAATAGACTTCTTTGGCATTTTCGTGGCGGCGTTTGGCGACACCGTGTTGGTCGGGGCGGTTGGCGAAGACAGCAACGCCACGGGCGTGAACGGCAACCAGGCCGACAACAGCGCCACCGATTCCGGCGCGGCCTACGTCTTCGTCCGTAGCGGCACGACGTGGAGCCAGCAGGCGTACCTCAAGGCGTCGAACACGGAAGCAAGCGACCAATTTGGCGGTGTCGCCGCATCGGGCGATACGGTGGTGGTCACGGCGGGAACAGAGGACAGTAACGCCACGGGCATCAACGGCAATCAAGCCGATAACAGTGCAACGGATTCCGGCGCGGCCTATGTCTTTGTCCGCAACGTCACGACCTGGAGCCAGCAGGCCTACCTCAAGGCGTCGAATACTGATGCGAACGACCGATTCGGCGGCCGGATGGCTGTATCCGGTGACACGGTCGTAATCGGAGCGGACGCGGAGGACAGCAGCGCCACGGGCGTAAATGGAAATCAGTCGGACAACAGCGCAAGCGATGCCGGCGCCGCTTACGTTTTCGTCCGCGACTCTTTTGGCGTGTGGAGCCAGCAGGCCTATCTCAAGGCCTCGAACACTGGAGCGGGCGACCGATTCGGCATATCCTTCGGCGTGTCGGGCGATACGCTCGTCGTCGCGGCGCATCTCGAGGACAGTAGCTCCACAGGCATTGGGGGCAACCAGTCCAACAACAGTGCCACAGATTCCGGCGCGGCCTACCTCTTCGTCCGGAGCGGCACGACTTGGAGCCAGCAGGCCTATCTCAAGGCGCCGAACACGGGAGCGAACGACAGGTTTGGCAACTCGGTGGCGGTGTCGGGCAATACAGCGGTCATCGGAGCAAGTGCCGAGGACGGTGGCGCCCTGGGCCTGAACGGCGATTCGTGCGACAACAGTGCCGCGGACTCCGGCGCGGCCTACGTTTTCACAGGCCTCGGACCGCCGGACCTCGATGGCGACAGCGTGCCCGACGAGACGGACAACTGCGCGCTCGCTGCGAATTCCGACCAGACCGACGCCGACGGCGACGGGCTCGGCGACGTCTGCGACGTCTGCCCGGGCACGGAGGCCGGCCTGCCCGTCGACTCCTCCGGCCGCCCGCTCCGCGACTGCAACACCGACTGCCTGTACAACGCGGACGACATCCAGTGCCTCGTCGACGAGATGCTCAATCCATAGAGCCCTTCGCGTCGGCGCTTTTCGGCATTTCATTTCCCATCTGTGTCCATCTGCGCCATCTGCGGATTCGTCTTTGCCTTTTCCCCCGGCAGCACCGCCTCCTCCCCCGCCGCCTCCGGAATCCCCAGTGTCGCATGCACCCACCGCGCCGGGACCCGCGCCCCTAATTGATTCACCGCCACATCCAGCACCCGCGCCAGCTTCTCCGGCTCGAACCGCTGATCCACGATCCGCCGGAAGTGCGGCACCGGCGCGTCAGCCCCGAACTGCATCCGCACCATCGGCCCGAGCAAATCCCGCCGGATCGTCCGCGACTCCTTGGCCAGATCGTCGTCGCGCAGGTCGCGCCGCACCTGGTCGTGGACCTTCGCCGCCCCCGCGCTGGCCAGCATCCGCGCCGTGTCCGTCGTCAGCGTCTGGCCCAGCCACGCCTTGCTGATCTCGCGATCAAAATACAGGCACAGGTTCTCGTACAGGTTCACCTCCCCCGGCGTCCGCGACTGGATGATCTCCAGCTCGACCGCCTTCGAAAACACGCCGGTCGCATCCGCCCCGAGGCTCTTGAGCATCTCCAGGAGTTCGCGCTTCTCCTCCGGCGTCGCGTTCGGCGCATACCGCGCGATCCGCACGGGCATCCCGAAGACCTCCGCGAAGATCAGCCAGTCCTTGATGGCGAAGTGCTTGGCCAGATACGCCAGCGCCGTCACGCGCAGGAGACCTCCGCGCAGCGGATGGCCACTGGCCGCGTGCGGCGCATGCACGACGAACTTGTCCGGCGGCA
>DATEMU010000006.1 GCA_035275405.1 Phycisphaerae bacterium | reverse complement strand
CCTGACCCCCGGGCCCCTGTTCCACCTGCTCGCCTGTTCCCCTGCTCAACTGCTCTGTTTTACAGGGAGCGCGGAGCAAGAGTACCGGGCAGAGGACAAAAGAAGCGGCGAACCCGCCGACTTCGTCCAGCTTACGGCTATAGGCGTATGGCTTACGGCTCGTGAGATCGGAGGTTCCCCGCGCCGACGCTGGGGCAACGCAATCGATCGTTGGCGAGGAAGTTGTTCTGAGCGTTTCAGTAGAATTCAGGTTGCGAGGGCCGTTTCAGCCAAACCGCAAGCCCGCCGGTGATAAAATGGGTAACTTCAATCGCGAAAATGGAAGATGTATAGCAGTCGTCGGCTTTCATCTGCGCCGATCTGCGTCATCTGTGGACCCGTTCCGCCTCGTTCCGTCTTGTTCCACCAACAAAAAAAAAACGACTGTCCTCGTTGGCGCTCGATGGCGGTCGTTTGCGCTTCACAAAAATCTGCGCCGTCTGCCGATGCGCATCCCGCCTTCCCTCAAGCCTCAAGTCGAAGACTCGACTTGGCGAGCCTCCTTGTTCCGCTCGTTTTCGCTCAATTTCGGCCCCCCCTCCCCCTCCCCGCGCACGCGGCCCCCATTCCCGCTATCCTCCCCCAGTCTCGGCGTGCAGCTTGGTCGCCCTGGGCGACACTTTTTGGCGTTTCCTACATGCTCTTCATCGATCAAGCCGAAATCTGCGTCCGCTCCGGCAAAGGAGGCGACGGCTGCCTCAGCTTCCGGCGGGAAAAATACGTCCCCAAGGGCGGGCCCAACGGCGGCGATGGTGGCGACGGCGGCAGCGTCTATCTCGAGGCTGACCCGCAGCTCGCCACCCTCGTCGACCTGACCGGCCATCATCATTGGATCGCCCCGCCCGGTCGGCCCGGTCTGGGCGACAACTGCTCCGGCAAGCGCGGCGAGGATGTGACCGTCCGCGTCCCGCCGGGGACGATGATCTACGATCGCGACACGGGCGCCCTGCTCAAGGACCTCGTCGAACCGGGGTCGCGGGTCTGCATCGTCAGCGGTGGCAAGGGCGGTCGCGGCAACGCGAAGTTCGCCAGCTCGACGCACCAGACGCCGCGCGAATTCGAGCATGGCAGCCCGGGCGAGGAGCGCTGGCTGCGGCTGGAACTCAAGCTCATTGCCGATGTCGGCGTCGTAGGTCTGCCCAACGCGGGCAAGAGCACGCTCCTGTCGCGCGTCTCGCGGGCGCGGCCGAAGATCGCGGATTATCCCTTCACGACACTGGTGCCCAACCTCGGTATCGTCGCGCTGCCGGGCTACCGGCAATTCGTCATGGCCGACGTCCCCGGCCTGATCGAAGGCGCGCACGAGGGCGTCGGTCTCGGCGATCAGTTCCTGCGCCACATCGAGCGCACGCGCGTGATCCTGCACTTGATCGATTTGTTCCCGCCAGAAGGCTCGCCCACGCCCGCCGAAGCGTATCGCACGATCCGCCGCGAACTCGAAAAGTACAGCGAGGTGCTCGCGTCGAAGCCGGAAATCGTCGTCGCCAGCAAGCTCGACCTCGCCGGTCGCGACGACCCGCCCGAACTCGCCGCCCTGGCCGAGGAGATCGGCACCCAGGTCCTCGGCGTCTCCGCCGTTAGCGGCCGCGGCCTGGAGAAAGTCACGAACCGGCTCTGGGACATGCTCGAAGCCGCGAAGGGCAGCACCCCGTAGCGTCACCCCTTGTGGGTGACGAACTCGTGGGGCGGGCGTCCCCGCCCGCCGCTCAGGTCTGGCCCACGCCGATCGCGCTCGCCGCGGCATAGTTCTCGGCGTGAGTGATAGAGAGCATGATCCGTTCAATCCCGCGCGACGCCGCGATCTCGGCCGTATGACCGCTCAGGCGGACATGCGGCTGCCCCGCCTCATCGTTGGTGACCTCCATGTCCGTCCAGGCAATCTGCCCCCGCCAGCCTGTCCCCAGCATCTTGAGAATGGCCTCTTTGGCGGCGAATCGACCGGCGATGTGCGGCAGCGGGTTCTTGTGCCGTTCGCAATACGCCCGCTCGGCCTTCGTCAGGATGCGATCGAGAAAGCGATCGGGATGATCGCGCCAGACCTTTTCCACGCGGGCCATTTCGACCAGATCAATCCCGTGGGCGACGATGGACATGATGCCTTCACGCTATCGGATGCCGATCCCCGCGGCAAGCATCGTGATGTCCGATTCGCCGCACGCGGCATCGCGGAGCGGCCCATAACCGACCGGGCGCGGCAACAGCGACGGCTTGGAAACGTGGCGAAATTCGTCTGCATCGGTCATAATAGAAAGGAAATGCCTGATCTGACGACGCCAATATTTTCCGAGAGGAGCGCCGGCGCGCCGTTCGTGTTCGATTGTTTCCGGTGCGGGATGACGATCCGCATCTCGGAGCCGAAGATCGGCGCCAAGTATCGATGCCCCTTGTGTCGGGCAAAGGTGCGATTCAAGCCTCGTCCGGGCCGGTCCGACGGCGTGCTTGCACCCGAGGAAGTCCGAACTCATCCCGCGGTTCGCATCCTGCTCGTCGCATTGGCCCTCGCCGTCCTGGCCGTTGGCGGGCTGGGGTATTACGGCTATTCGCTCAATCAGAAAAGAACCGCAGAATTCAATCGGCTGGATCGCCTGGTGAACGCGAATATCCTCGAAGGCCGGCGGCGGACGCGATCGTATTCCTTTGACGCTGCCGGGGCGATCATCGGTCAGGCCGAGACGGAGATCGCGCAATCCACGCTGTTGAATCCGCAAAGCCGCGAGCTGTTCCAGGATCGCCTCGCCGTAGCGCTGGCTGAATTGAAGGTCGAAGAGGCCGAATTTCAGCGGCGGCTCAAAGAGGGCTATCACGTCGTCGGCGGGCGGCTGCTCGGTCCGGACGACGCCGCGAAGGCCCTCGCGGAAGAGCGGGGGCGGGATGAGGCCGACCGATTCCGGCGGGAGGCCGAAGCGCATGCGCGGGCGGAAGCGGATGAAAAGGCGCGGGCGCTCCGCGAAGCCGAGCAGCGCGCCGAGGAAGAGCGGGAGCGACGGCAGCGCGAGCAAGAGATCGCCCAGAGCGAGTTGGCGGAATCGCTCCGCACGCTGCCGCCGATCGAAGACGTCCTCGGCGGCTTCGAATACACCATGCAGCGAATGAAGATGACCTCTGCGCTCCTCTCCAAACGGCTGGCGGAGGTCGATCCCAATAAGCCCTACGATGTGGGCGAGTTCGCCTTCAGCCAGCAAGAGGTTCGGCGGAGGCTGATGCAGGCGGAGACGCCGATCCTGGCCGGTTTTCGTGACGAACTGTCGGATCTGGTCGCCAACCTGGACTTCAACAATTACCTGTTGAGCGGCAGTGAGTCCAGGACCGACGGATTGCCGATCCATTTCACGCGTTTGCGCGAGGGCCCGGTCGTGATGATAGGAGTCGCGTTTTCGGACTCGGTCTACAGCGCCGTCGATCCTGCACTGGATGCCCCTCAGAAGCGAGCGGGGGCGTTTGCCCGGTCGGTGATCCTCCCATCGCTTCGTGGAAAGCCTGCACCGGGGCGGATGCCCGGCGCCGTGCAATACATCGGGATTGTGGCCGGTTATGCGATCCGTAACTTCGCACGCCGGGACGAGATTCCCGAAGCCGAATTCATGTGCCTGGTGATGCGTACGACGGATGTCGCGGCCTTCGCGCGGGGCGATCTGGCCGATGAAGATCTTCTGCGGAATTCGGCCGCGTACGCCGCGACACGAGACGAACCCTTCACTCCGATTGAATTCCCGCGAGACTAACGGGCTTCAGCGAAACCGCCCGCGAAACCGGTCGGCCGGGTACTTCTCGGCGTTCTTGAGCATCTTCTCGCGCAGCGCCGTCGAGAGGTCGATGTCGAGGGCGTTGGCGAACGAAAGCGTAAAGCAGAGGATATCGGCGAGCTCCTCGCGAACCTCCTGAAGGTCGGAGGGAGCGTTTCGCAGCTCGCGCGCCTGCGGGCCCGTCAGCCAGCGGAAGTGCTCCATCAGCTCCGCCGCCTCCGTAGCGATGGCCATGGACAGGTTCTTGGGATCGTGAAACTGATTCCAGTCGCGCTCGTCGACAAAGCGGCGAACGGTCTCGCGCAGATCGCGGAGGGTGGTGTCGGCGTCCGTCATACGTTTCTCCTGGACGGATTCTGGTATCGGATAGCAGAGCACGCAAGTTGCCCAAGTCAAAAGCCCCCGGCAAGCTTGCCGGGGGCTTCATGAACTGGCTTGAAAAAGCAGTGTTGAGGCTATTTCTTCCGCCGCCGCGGCGTCGGGGCGGATTGCCTCGCCCGCATCGCCTCCATGCGGTTGCGCAGGACGGCAGCGTCCTCGTAGCGCTCTTCGGCGACGGCCTTTTGCAATTCGCCTTCGAGCTTCTGGAGCGGATCGGCCGGTAGCCGCGCCGCGATCTCGTTTCGCAGAGCGTTGAGGATCGACACCTCCGTCGCTTCCTCGAAGGCGTCCTCCTGGCCGGAATCGGCGAAGAGCTCCTGGATCATCGTCAGTCCCGCGTTGACCCGGGCCAAGGCGGTCTTGAACGCTCCCTTGCGCAGGGCCAGATGGACCTGGGCCCGCGTGTTCATCATTATCAGGTAAGGGCGGTATTGCTCCAGGATCACCCGGTCACCCTCTTCCTGGGCATGCTCGCGGCACAGATCCAGTACACGGAGGTTTCGGGCGGTATCGCGCTCGACGCCCTCAAAATCCTCAAGGACGAACTCGGCGAGATAGCGGTGGTAATACTGTACCGATTCTTCACGAAGGGCCTGGCACTCGGCGGGCGTCAGCTCGAATCCGAGGTCGATGCCGTTTCGCTCGTTGTGCTGCTCCACGCGGCGCTCGTGATAAGCCAGCAGCGAGTCACTGCCATGCGGACGCTGGCCGTCCGGACGGCCGCTGACTTCCATTTGCAGCAGTCCCAGGTCCAGCCGCATCTGGATCTTCACCGAGCCGTCGTCGCCGGTGATTTTGCGCACTGTGATCTGGTTGGGTTCGTATTCCCATCCTGCAAGAATCCGTCGAAGGTCGAATGAGGCCATGACCGGCTCCTAACAGATCGGGGGAGTTACCTTATTATACATCCCTACTCGGCTGACATCCGGCACATTTTTTGCTTACGCGCATGTCATTTGCCGAGCGGGGGCGACGTACCGATAAACATCGGTCGCCGGGCAGATGAACCGTCTATAATCTAGAATCGCCTTCGCACACAATTATTACGCGATCTTGGGGTCCGCACTCCGCAATTGTGCGGTGCTATCGGGCGTTAACACTCCGGGCCGCCAGAAATTGCGCGACACGCGCAAGGGCCGCCGCTGTCGGTTAGGGATTGGGGCCCAGTGCCTCAGCCAGAGACCGGGCGATCAGTTCATGGGCGATTTCGTTCGGGTGCTGGTCTATCGGGTGGACCCAGAGCGATTCAGGCCGACGGCCGCGAAAGACAGGGAGTAAATCGATGATCTCGCACCCGGCGCTCCGACACGCGTCGGCAATGCGGGCGTGCAGCCCCTCGAAGGGGTAGTCGCCGTCGAGCCCCCACATCATCGGAAGCAGCACGACGACGAAACGGAAGCCGCTCTTCTTTGATTCGGCCTGCATCATGGCCAGTAGCTGCTTGGCGATCTGCCAGGCCTCGGTATCAAACGACCGCCGCGTCGTTTCGAAATACTCGTTCTGCAGCGATGCGGCCCGCTTGCGCCGCTCGATGGTTTCCCAGATCTTTGAGATACGCGCCAAGCCGGAGAGCGGCAACTCGCGCGAGCGTTCGTCATTTTGGCGGACGGTCTCGCCAAACGGCGTGGCGTCGTTGAGGAAGAACCCGAGAAAAACGACATCGGGCTGAAGCTTTGCACAGCGATCAAAAAAAAGGGCCACTTCTTCGCGGGTGCCGTACCCCTGCACGCCCGCGTTAATGACTTGAACGGTGCGGCCCTTCAGCGATCCGCGAAGTAAATTCTCGAGCCTCGCCGGGTAGGTATCTTCTTCGTGTACCCCCTCGCCGAAGGTCAGTGAGTCGCCGAGGCAAAGGACGCGGAACGCCGCCGGCGGCTTTTCGATGACGAGAGGCCCGCCGCGAAAGCCGGAGCTGTTTATGCGGTAAGCGACTTTTCCATCAGGTTTTAGGTAGCCGCGATCGTCGCCGATGGGATCGTACGCTGAGGAGAAGACGACGTTGGGTTGGTAAACTGGAAAGCTGATCGATCCTTCCTTAATAAACGTGAACGGCACACCGGCGGGCAAGAAGCGGCGCGGTACGTAGACGCGCGGCCCCAAACCCGCGAGGCGGACGCCCAATTCCGCGATCCCCAGCGTCGCCAGAAGGCACACCAGCGCGAACAAGAAACGCTTCCAGATGGGTCGGCGTCGCCTGGGCGGTTCGATCTCGATCATTGCCATTACCACGTCAACCGAACTTCGTGGGCCTTTGTCGTCTGACCCTCGAGCTGCGCGTCAATCGGCAATGTGACGACAAAGGTCGAGCCCTTTTCCAGTTCGCTGGAGACGTGAATCGTGCCCCCCAGCATGGTCACCAGCTCCTTGCTGATTGCCAGGCCCAGACCGGTACCGCTGTGCTCACGGGTCATGGAATCGTCGAGCTGGCGGAATTTCTCAAAGACGCTGGCGAGGTCTTTTTCCGGGATGCCGATCCCGGTGTCCCGAACGGCGATCGAGACGTAGTCCGCACCCGACGGGCTGACTTTCAACTCCACGAGCCCGCCGTCTGGGGTGAATTTTACGGCGTTCGAAAGCAGGTTATAGAGGATTTGCTGAATTCGCCCGGCGTCGGAAATGATCGGTGGAAGCTCTTCGGGAAGATCGGCGACGAGTTGGAGGCTCTTCTTGTCGGCCAGAGGGCGCATGAAATCGATCAGGTTCTTGGCCATTTCGATGATCTCGACGGGGCCGACATGGAGTTCGAGTTTGCCCGCCTCAATCTTCGCCAGGTCGAGGAGATCGTTGATGATTCCCAGGAGGAGACGGCCGCTGGACATGATGTTTTCGGAGTAGCGGAGCATCCGGCCGCCCTCCGAACTGGCGGCTTCGCGGAGAAGTTCGGCAAAGCCGATGATCGAGGTCAACGGCGTACGGAGTTCGTGGCTGACATTGGCGAGAAACTGGCTCTTGATCTTGTTCGCCTCAAACAGGGCCACGTTTCGCTCGGCCAGTTCGCCCAGCCGCGTGTCCAGGCTGCGATTGATCGTCCGCAGTTCGTTTTCGGAGGTCTGCAAGTGAGCGAGCATCGCGTTGAAGGCTCTGGCCAGCTCTTCGAATTCGTCGCCGGTGGCGATCTGGCTGCGCACGCCGTGATCCCCCAGCGAGACACTTTCGGAGACGCGGGTCAGTTCCCGGACCGGCGAGAGAATGAGCTTTTGGGTGATCAGGTAAAAGACCAGGACGGCAAGGGTTCCCGCCAACGCGCCGGCCATGAGGCTCAGGCCGAGGTTGACCAGTAATTCGATCCGCGCATTGGGTGCGGAATACTCCACGGAAACGACACCCAACAACGTTCCTACGGGGTATTTGCCGCCAGTCGAGCGTACGGGCAGAACGACGCGGTAGACAATTTGATCGTCCACCGCGTCGATGGCCGGGGCCGACTCCGGGAGCCCCGGCCGCCGGCTCAATTCGACTATGGCTCGACGAAGGTGTTCCCCCGCCCAACCCGGGAGCTTTGGGTTGGATGGGTCCGATAACGCAATAAGGCGTGGTACGGGGCAATGAAAGCCGTATTCCTGGGCCCCGCCGGGCCACCAGGCCTCCAAGGCGCGCTGCTTGATCTCCCAATTACCTGTAGCCAAATCACTCTTCGCCAGCGCCAGCCGGGCAATCGACCGAGCAGTCTGAATATTGGCTTCGTGGGCGAGATCGCGCATCCGCAACCACGGGACAAAAAGGGCCGATGCAATAATAAGTAACACGGCAAGCCCGAAAAGCAGCCGGCATTTTGCGGCCAGGGAGATCGACAATAGCGAGATTCGGGGCATCACGCCGGTTCCCAAGAAACATCAGATGACTACTAAACAACTCACGCGCAGCGTCCGTAACTTCAAAGGGACCGTCCGGCTCGCTCCGCGCGATCATATTGACCCAAGGCGGAGTGGTCGATATCATAACATATTCTCATCCTTGAACTTGGAGGCGAAATGATGCGTCGGGTGCTGGCGAAATGGACGGCGATCTTCCTGCTCTTGGGAGCATCCACGTCAGCATTTTCGCAGGATCTCACGCGCGGCCGCCAAAGTGCAATGGCTCGATCCCGCTCCTATCGCCAAAGCACCGCGTATCGCGGAGCGGCGGATCGTCCACGGGACCGCCTGGGGACCTTTCAGAGCAATCGTTATCGCGGGGCGAGGACGCGGACCCAACAGCTGGACGAAATCATACGCTCGATCCAGCGGCCGACCGCGCAACGCCAGAGTGAGTTGTCTCCTACTCATCCCATGCGCGAACTCCTGGATCGACGAAACCTCTTGAGTCCCCGATCCGCCCTGGCGACCAAGAGCGCATCGTACCTGGGCCGCAACCTCGTTACCGACGCTTCAGCGGAAGGCACGATGGAGTCCGCCGCCGGCGGTTCGGTCTCCCCAGCGGCCCATTCGGCGCCCCCGGCCGAATCCGAAATCAACCTGCTCATCGAATCTCCTTCCAAGAACGCGCAAAAATATTATGAACTCGGAGTGCAGGCGTTTCGCAGTGGTGATTATATCCGAGCCGGGAGTTATTTTGATCTCGATCGGGATATTCACTACGATCAGGCTCGACCCTATATGGCGGGTGTCCTGACGGCCTACCAGCACCAGGACCTACACCAGGCATACAACTTGCTGAAGTCGGGCATCAAACGCGCCAAGTCGCTCGACGATCTCAAACTCGATCGCAACGTTTTCTTTGAGGATCCGCGGGAGTTCACGCGCGCCCTCAATAACATAAACATTTGGGCGAAGTCCCAGCAGGACGCTCCCGCCCCGAGCATAGTCCTGGCGTATTATTCCTGGCTGAACGGCGATCATGCGACGGCACTCGACGCCGTCGACGCCGCCATGAAATGCACCTCGTCGCCCGAGGATGCGGAACTCTTTCAGAGATTCCGCGATCTCCTCACGGCGCCGGCCGCCTCGCAGCCCTAGGCACGATGCGGTTCGGGCGGCTCGGCGACCGGTTCACCGAGACGCCTTTGCCGCGGCTGGATGCCCCACTTAGGCGTCCGAGCCGTTCATTCGGGGGGCGCTCGGCCGACATCAAGGTGAGGGTGCGAGCCGCCATCGGCTTGCAAGACAATGATATGCTCAGTACTGCGCGGTCCAGCGAAACCAATACTTCCCGAGGCTTGATGCAGCATCGCGGCATGCTGGTGTTTGCCGCGCATGTCGGCCTGTTCGTGCTCGCGCTCTTCCTGGCCATGGGCCTCCTTTATAATTTTAAGAACTTCGAGTTCTGGTTCAAGCCGTTTTTCCTGCCGCTGCTTCCCATCGTCGTCGCCCTCAAGACGGCGGTCTTCTGGCGCATGAACCTGTTTCGCGGGTCGTGGCGCTATGTCGGCATGCGTGACCTCTTGTCCGTCGTGAAGGCCACGTATATCAGCACGTTTCTATTTGTCGTTGTCTATTTTGTGCTCGAGCAATATTACAACCGGCTGGATCCGCCACAGAGCTTCCTGGGCGCCGAGGTTTTCGACCCCGACCTCGGCCGGCTTCGGCCGCTCGTCTTTCCGCAGTCCACGTTTCTCCTGGACCTGGGCATGACGATCGCCGTCATCTGCGGTGCGCGGCTGATTGTCCGGCTTTACCATGAAGAAATGCGACCCGTCGTCATGGCCGGCCATCGCCATTGCCTCATCGTCGGCGCCGGCGACACGGGCGAAGCGCTGCTCCGGGAAATCCTGCGGATGCCCGTCGAACGGTATCGCGTCGTCGGCTTTCTCGATGACGACACGACCAAGCACGGCGCGCGGATTCATGGCGTGCCTATCGTCGGCCGCATCGAGGATGTCCGCGCCGTGTGCAAGCGGGAACAGGTGGAAGAACTCCTCATCGCTATGCCCAATGCGCCGCAGAAAAAACTGCGTTACATCGTCGAGCAGCTCCAGGGTCTCAACGTCCGCTTCCGGACCATCCCGGCGATGGAAGCCGTGATCGAAGGCCGCGTGACCGTCTCGCAGATTCGCGACGTGGACATCAAGGACTTGCTGGGCCGCGAGCAGGTCAAGCTGGATGAGGCCAGAATCAGCGAATACCTCCGCGATCAGCGCGTGCTGGTAACCGGTGCCGGCGGTTCGATCGGTTCGGAAATCTGCCGCCAAGTGCTTCGGTTCAAGCCTGCGCGGCTGGTGCTCGTCGAGCAGGCGGAGAACAACCTCTTTGAAATCGATCGGGAATTGGCCACACTCGCCCCAGATGTTCGGCGCGTCGGTTACGTGGCGGACATCTGCGATGGCAAGCGCGTCGATGCGATCTTCGCGTCGGAGCGGCCCGCTGTCATCTTCCACGCGGCGGCGCACAAGCACGTCCCCCTGATGGAATCTAACGTCGGCGAGGCGATCAAAAACAACATCCTCGGCACCAAGACCGTCGCCGACGCCGCCAAGCGCCACGACGTATCCCGCTTCGTCATGATCTCTACCGACAAGGCCGTCAATCCTACGAGTGTCATGGGCTGTACCAAACGCGTCGCCGAGATGTACATCCAGCAGCTTCGCCAGGATGCGGCTACGCAGTTCATGACGGTCCGCTTCGGAAACGTCCTCGGGTCTTCCGGAAGCGTCGTGCCGATCTTCGCGAAACAGATCGCCGCGGGCGGTCCCGTGACCGTCACCGACCCGGCGATGACGCGCTACTTTATGACCATCCCTGAGGCGACCCAGCTCGTGTTACAGGCCGGTGTCATGGGCAACGACGGCGACATCTTCGTGCTGGACATGGGCGAGCCCGTCAAGATCGTGGACCTGGCCCGCGAAATGATCACGCTCTCGGGCTTGCGCCCCGGAGAGGATATCGAGATCGTTTATACCGGCGTGCGGCCCGGCGAGAAGTTGTACGAAGAACTCTCCGTCCTCGGCGAGGACATGGGTCCGACGCAGCACGAGAAAATCTATGTCTGGCGCAATCGTGCCGAGGACTGGGGCCGCGTCAAACGCGCGATCGACGAGATCGTCGCGATCGCCGACGAACGAAGCGAAGAGCAGCTCAAGGCCCGCCTGGGCGAGATCGTCCCCGAATTCACACCGGGCAACGGCGACGAGGCCTCCATCGAATCGCCGGTCGCCGCAGCCCAGAGCGATGCTACCCCGGCGTCGTTCGGAGCGGCTTTGCGCGAATCGCCGGCGACGTAGTAAGACAGCCGAAGCCTCCGCCCGAACTCCTCTGAAGCCACGTCCGAAACCCATTACGTGTTGAAGTCTCCACACGCCTATCGTGATCTTCTCGATACTTGAGATTTGGCCATGCCCGCCACACACTACGCGATGAACCGCCGGGCTTGGCGTGACCGCGCCGGGAGTTGTACTTCATGAACGACAGGTGGAGAGACTTCGGGACTCGAAGATCCGCTGTGGCGGGAATCTCGATCGTCATCTGGACGGTTGGCGTGGGGGTCGCCCGAGGCGACGACCTGCCGCCGATCGCCGCGGGATTCCGACCCCACGTGGTGAACCAAAAAGGCGGCGGGATCGACTGGACCTCGGGAGAAATCATCGTCGAGGGCGTGGGTAAGCTGCGCGGCAACCGGCCGGCCGATCGTCTCGGGGCCCAGCGCGCGGCGTCACTGGTTGCCGCGCGAAACGCGCTGGCCGTCGCCAATGGCATTCAAATCGACGCTCACGGGCGCGTTGGCAATGTGCGCTCCGGACGAATCACGCTTGACGGGGTGGTCAAAGGCCAGCGTGTGGACGAGACGACCTGGGACAAGACCAAGAACCCGGTCGAGTGCCACGTCAAATTGCGCGTGCCGCTCTGGGGGCTCAGTGGCATTTGCACCGTATTCTCCGAAGGCCAAAGGCGCGCGGCATTGCAGCAGGGGGGACGGCGGCTGCCACTGGCCAACGTCCCAGCCGATGTGACGGAATCTGTATTAATCATAGATGCCCGGGGACGCAAGACAGACCTGTGCCTCTTTCCCGTCGTTCGATCGGAAGATGGCGCGGTGCTGTACGACGTCGCGACGCGAACCGACCCGCAGGCGAGGTCCGAACCGCCGGTGCGCTACGTTGAGACGGACATGACCTTTGAGACGCTGCGTGCGAGCCTGGAGCGACCGGCACGACGGACTGCGAATGTGCCGGTGGTCCCGCAATTGGGATCCATCCGCGGAATGCACGCGCTTTCTGCGAATGAGTGGGTGTTTTCAATGCTGAACTGGGAGGGCCCGGCATCGTCTCAACCGACGACGAGCCCTGCGTCGCAACCGACCTCGCGGCCCGGCCGCCGGCGGGTCGTGGTCAAGGCAGCTCACCCGGTCGCAGGCCAGGCACCATCGCAGATTGTCCTCACCAAAGAGGACGCGGAGAAAATTCGCCAAAGCCCCGAAGGCGCCAGCTTGCTGCGCAGTGGAAAGGTCATCGTGGTCGTCGATTCGGCGGCGGCGGGGATACAAGGTCGGCTGCCCCGGGACGCTGACGAACCATCACTCGCCTCGTCGGCTCGGTAATGACGGACCCTTTCAACAGCGCGACGGATTACCTGCGTGACCGGCCGGTGCTTACGCGTCGGCAGACATGGATGCTGGGCTTGTTCCTCCCACTGATTTTGGCGCTGGCCGGGGCGGCGCTGACCACTCAAGATTGGGTTCGGCGAATCGAGCAGGCCAGCATCGATTGGCGTTTCTCGGCGGTCGGCCCGCGCCGTCCGCCGCCGAATGTAGTGATCGTGGAGATTGACGAGGCCAGCCGCGAGAATCTCAAACGCGGCGATCGCCTGCTCAATCTCCGCGAGCCCCTGGCCTCGGCCATCGACCATCTATCGCAGGCCGGTGCCGCCGTCATTGCCCTGGACCTGTACCTCTCCGATCGGACCGACGATGCGGCCGACGCTCGGCTGGCGGAGGCCATCGCGGGCGCCGACGTCATCCTCGCCGCGGCCTATTCCGGCGGACGTACCAAGCGGGCCCACCCGATATTTCTCGCGTCTGCTCCGGCGGAAGGGGACATCTCGGTCGAATCGGATTCCGATGGCGTATTGCGGCGACTGCCGTCCCGCCTGTACCTCGATGTCCCCGCGGCGGGCGGCGGCATCGAACGGCTGCCGCATTTTCCGTTGATGGCCGCCATGTACCTGGTGAAAAGCGATCAAGTGGAAGTGGCGCGGATGTTCGAGGGAGGGCGGGCGCACGTGGCCGGTCGGACGCTCGCGCCGCGCGCTTTGGTCGATTTTACCGCCGCGCAGGGACAGGGCTGGACGACGCTCACGTTCGAGCAGGCGGCGACCAACCAGTTCGATCCTCTTATGGTGAAGGACGCGATCATTCTCGTGGGCGAGTCTCGCATGATCGCCGACCAGTTCGCCATGCCGCTGGCGGGCGTGGACCCCGGCGTCTATTACCACGCCAATGTCATCGCCCAGATTCTGAGCGGCCGGATCTTCGACGAATACTGGGCCAGTGAACTTCCCGCACAGGGTCTGGCCGCTGTGCTGGCTTTGCTGGCCGGACTGGTCGCGTGGAATCAGCAGCGGTGGTTTACCGGTCGGCGCGGAGGCTATTACCTCGCTGCAATTGTGATCGGCGGCGTGAGCTTGTTTCTCCTCGGCTGGACGCTCGTGTGTTTTGCGATGTTCCACCGCGGCGTCCTGCTGCCGCTGGCCGGTCCACTGGCGGCCATGGGGTTGTCGCTTGGAACGGGCCTGGTCGCGCAATGGCTGATCCAGAATGCGCGAACACGGCGATTGATGGAACGGAACCGGCGAATCGAAGCGCTCTTTGGGCAATCAGTGTCGGAGAATGTTCTTGAGGCCTTGCGTGCCGATCCCCAGACGATCATGCAAACGCACGTGCGGGAGGTCTCGGTACTGTTCTGCGACCTGCGGAGTTACACATCCGTCGCCGAAGAGCGGCCGCCGGAGGATGTGGCGGCGATGCTCAACGAATACTTCACGCATATTGCGCCCGCCGTTTTCGAAAACGACGGCTTCCTCGACAAGTTCGTTGGCGACGCACTGATGGCCGTGTATTCAGTTCCATTGGCCCAGGCGGATCATGCGGACCGCGCGGTTCGTACGGCGATTGCCATCAAACGGCGGCTGGCGGACTTGAACCGAGCTCGCGCCGCTCGCGGCGAGGCGGCGCTCTCGTGCGGCGTGGGTATCCATTCCGGACCCGCCGCGGCGGGCCACATCGGCACGCGTCGACGTTCGAACTACAGCGTCATCGGCCACACGGTCAATTTGGCGGCGCGGATTGAAAAGCTCACCAGCCACGGAGAGATCCTCATCAGTCAGGAGGTCCGTGATCGAATCGGCGACGGATACTCGGTGCGGCCCTGGCGGACGGTGGAAGTCAAGGGTGTTCAGGAGGCGCAGCAGTTGTTTGTCGTCGGGGCAGAGGAGCCGTAAGTCCCGGAAGGTTTACCGGTCTCGCGACTGAATCCGACGCTCTGCTGCGGGACGGCTGAGGTCGCGCAGGGCATCTTTACCGACCCATCGCGCGGCGGCGGTGGACGATGCGGCGAGGCGTTTAGAGGTCGCCATTGCCAGTGTATGGAGCTTCGAGCTGCGCTGGCCGATCGAGCGCAGCGCCCAACTAACGGCCTTTTTGACGAAGTTGCGCTCGTCCGTGGCAGCACGCTCAATCAGGGACAATGATCTTACAAACGGCGCGTCGCCGGTCGTCTTGTCGTGCAGGGCGACGCACGCCAACAGTGCAAAGGCCGCGCGCTTCTGGAACTCGCCCTTCTCGCGGGACCATTGCCCGACCTTGCGGAAGGCGATCGCCGCCGGCACCTGGTCGAACAGTTTGAAACAGACCGTGTCGCAGATGCCCCAGTTGTCGAAATCCCGGCACCAGCGGTCCATCTGCGCCGGCGTGACGCGCAGCGGCTCGTCGACGAACGCGGCCAGCATCCGCGCCTCGTACCAGCCGGACTTCCATAGCTCGGCGGCGAGTTCATGACTGCGCCCGAGGCGCTTGCCCAGTTGCTGAATCTTCCCGACCGGCACGCCGAAGGCCCTATCGGTGTGGACGCCATACCGCGGCCCCATCTCCTCGCGGGTTTTCTTGGAAGCCAGGCGCTTGAGGGAGGCGAGGACGGCCCCGGCCTCGACTCTTGGCGACCGTCGCGGTTCTTTTTTTAGAGTTTGATTATCGCGAGATGGTTTTTTCTTACGGCGCATGCGTGTCCTCCACCTTCGTCTTTAGGCCAAGTCGGCGCGCGAATGAATCAGTGTACAATGAACTAATGGAAGTGCTTCCAGCTTTTTCGCTGTTTCCCGATTCAGTCCCGGAGCGCATTTTTGAACGATCCGCGGTCGCTTGCGACATCTGCAAGCGTCCACGGGGATTGATATACACGGGACCTCAATACAGCGAATCACCGGCGACGGACGACCTGAGAATATGTCCGTGGTGCATTGCCGATGGATCGGCGGCTGAACGCGGAATCACCTTTAACGATTCAACGATTTACCCACATTTCGACGCTACTCTGGATTGTGACTGAAGAGCTCCGCTACTTCAGTCTCTTGCTCTCCGCATTCTCCGCGATCCGGGCCTTGACTAGTTTCTGCACAAGAGCTGCCGATAGAGGCTTACTCGCCGGGAAGCGAATGGTGCCCGCGCTCGTTTCGTAGTCCTTGAGTCCCTTCTTGTGCGCCGCCACCGTCTTATTGCTCATGAGATAGAAGGCGCAGTGCTTCGGCGTCGCGCCGTATGCCACGAGCATCTTCCCGTCATGCCGAAACGCGGCGAGCTGATAGCTGATGCATTCTTCGGCCTTTGGCGCCGCCGAGCGAATGGCCTTGCGGAGTTTCACCAGCGCGGTCCGCTGGGTGGCGGGTAGGACGGCGAGATACTCATCGTGTGACGTGGCCTTGGTTTTTGTCTTTCCGGCCATTACCCAAGTTCCCACCAATATGGGGCGCGTTCCAATACCTAGGGCGCGAGTTTCTTGCTGAACAGAACCGCCCGGCCGACCTCGGAATATCCCAGTGCACCATGCGCGCGATGGCTGATCTCATTGCTCAAGTCCGCGTCGGAACCCATCTCCAAGCATCCGCGCGACCGGGCCCAATCCTCGGCCGCTTCCACCAGCCGCCGGCCGATGCCCTGCCGATGACACGCGCTACGAACATACCAGGCCTCGATGTATCCCACGGGGTGCGTTGTACATCCTTCTGCCCATTCGCGCATCGATACTTCGACGAAGCCGACCAATCCCCCTTTCCCGTCCACCGCGACCAGCGTATGGTTCCGCGTGCGGTCGGCAAGTACGTCGAACAGCTCCCATCTCAAATCATCTCGCGAGAGATCCGGCCAGAGTTCCTCGCGGAGGCTGAGCCATGCGTCGTGTTCCTCGGGGCGTAGTGCGCGAATTTCCATGGTGCGAATGCGATGAGAGGCGGGCGGCGCGGTCGCCGCCGACGGTATCATCGTCTCCTCATTGTAAACTCGTCATGCCCGCGCGGTGTAGGCCGCCTGGGTGATTTCATAGACCACGATTTCAGCGGTTTTCCCCTGTGCATCTTTTCTCTCCCGCCGGCCCGCAAACACCGCGCCGATTTTCTCGACGGCCCGCCGAGAGCGTCGATTTTCCGGCCCGATGATAAAGATGACGCGATCTACGAACTTGAAGGCGTGATCGAGCATGAGTCGCTTCATCTCGCCGTTGTATTCCCCTCCCCAATAGGCGCGGGCGAGGAAGGTCCAGCCGATCTCGATTTCGCTCTTTTCGGCGTCGTATCCAAAGTACCGCGACGAGCCGATGATTTCCTGCGTCTTGCGGTCGATGACGACGAACGCCCCGCCCGAGTCAATCGCCTCCTGAAAAAACTCGCGAAATACGTTCTCCTTGTACCGGTCGCGGGCGGGATGCTGTTCCCAAATCAACGGGTCCGCCGCGACGGCGAACAGCGCCGCCCAGTCCTCCGGTCGAAGCGGTCGAAGTTCCAAAAGTTCACCGACGAGGTGAGGTTGTAGTTCAAAACGTCTCAATCCGATCAACTCCGTCAGGCCAAGGCGATCGCCTCAATGGCTACCAGCGATCCTTCCGGCCAGCGCTCGCCCTGTACCGTTGATCGCGCCGGCGGTTTTTCAGGGAAGAATTCGGCAAAGACTTCGTTCATCGCCCCAAAATACTTCCAGTCGTGCAGAAAGACAGTGACTTTCACGACGCGACGGAGACTACTTCCGCCTGCGTCGAGGATGGCGCCGATGTTGCGGAGGACCTGTCTTGTTTGTTCACGGATCCCGCCATCGACGAGACGTCCACTCTTTGGGTCGAATCCGCCTTGGCCCGCGCAGAAAATAAATCCGCCGGCGCGTGTGGCCTGGGAGTAGGGGCCTACCGACTTGGGAGCGTTGGGAGTGGCTATGACTTCGATTTCCATGTCGAACCTCATGGGCTAAGCCCCGTACTCATTCCTCGAACACGCAAGACGACCCTCTTTCCGGCCGAGCACCCCGAAAATACGCCGTCTCCCGTGGCCGGAACAGAAACCACATTATCACCGCGAACAACGCGCCGTGCACTGCCAACTCCGTCGCCGAATGGAACAGGCTCAGAACAATATGGAAGCCCATCCAGGCGACGAGCAGCCAGCGTGCCCAGTTGCGTCCACGAAGCGCGAACTCGCCGCCGACGCCCGCCATGAGCCCGCTGCCTATGACATAGACCGCGTCTCGGAGCGGCTCCGTTTTGGCATCCATTCCCGACCACGGTTGGGCAATGCCCGTCAGCGACCACGCGCCGCGAACCAGACCGATGGCCCCGACGCCGACAAAAACCCAGCCGATGATCGTGAGCGAGTGCGGGCGTTTGTTCATCTCATCGGACCGTTCCCGAGGCCAGCAACTCCTCCAGCCGGTCGTAGCCTCCGGCCACGCCTTCCGTCATCGGGGTCTTGAGTACGGTGTCACGGGCTTCCCGCGAGTCGTAGAGGACCGTGAGCGTGACCGTCGTCGTGCCGCCTTGTTCAACGAGGACCGTCGTATCCAGGGCCTCGCCTGGGTACCACGATTCGTCGAACACTTCGGTGGCGACGAGGCGTTCGGGCGCCACGACCTCGCGATAGACGCCGCGCATCCCCATCAGGAGCCCATTGGAATCCTGGCGCCAAACGTAACGGTAGGCGCCACCCACTTTCAGATCGATCTCGCAGACCGGCATCGACCAGCCAGGCGGCCCGAGCAGCCAACGTTTGACTAAATCGGGTTTGGTCAGCGCCTGCCAGACCAGATGGCGCGGGGCGTTGAAGGCGCGGGTCATGACGACCTCGCGGTCGCCGGGCGTCGTGATTTTCAATTTCCCACGATTCATCGGCAATCCCTCTATTGGTTAGAACGCCTGTTCTTGTTTCACGACAACGTTGCCAGTAGCTCGTCCAGCCGTTCGCAGGACTCGGTCGCTCCCTGCTCCATACCGGAAGCGATCATCCCATCCCGATCTTCCTTCGACGTGAAGGCGGAGCGAGTCGTCACGCGTGTTGTGCGGCCCTTCTCTTCAAAGAGGATCGTCTCCGTCATGACGTGTCCGGCCATCGGCTCGAATTCAAATGTATAGACCAGTTTGCTGGGCGGAACGACCTCCCGATATTCGCCCCGGAATGCGAATACATTGCCGTCTTGATCGCGGCATACGTATCGCCAGCCGCCGCCCGGCCTGACATCCATCTTGTCGACGGTCGTCGTGTGATTCCTGAGCCCCCACCATTTCGGGATCAGCGTCGGGTCGGTGTAGGCCCGAAAGAGCAGATGCCGCGGCGCGGAGAAATCGCGGGTCATCTCGATCTCCAAGTCGTTGGGGGTCGTCACTTGCATGGGTTGTGCCTTGGTCATGGACGGTCTCCTTCGTGGGGTTTGGTTGACCTGCGACTCGCCGATTCCTCATTTTTCATCTCTTCCAACAAGTCATCCAGTCGCTGATATCGCTCCTCCCAGATGCGGCGATAGCCCTCCAGCCACTCGTCGGCCTGGGCGAGAGGGCGCGGCGCGATCCGACAAAGGTGCGTACGACCGACGACGCGCCGGCGCACCAGCCGGGCCCGCTCCAGCACGCGGACGTGCTTCGAGGCCGCGGGAAAGGACATCCGGAAGGGGGCGGCCAGTTCGCTCAGGGTCTGCTCCCGGTCGCTGAGGCGGCGGAGAATCGCTCGCCTTGTCGGATGGGCCAGGGCGTGAAAAACGCGGTCAAGGGCGGGGGATCGATCTAAAACCATATGGTTTAATATAACACCGGCTGCGGAGATTGTCAACCAGTTGGTTTACTGTTTTTCGGGAGCCGGTTTCGCCGGCTCCCGGAAAACGGATACAGAGTGTCTAAAGCAGCGTCCCGTGCAGAATGATCTTCGCCGTTACAAAGTAGATGACCAGGCCGGTGACATCCACCAGCGTAGCGACGAAGGGCGTGGACGAGACGGCGGGGTCGAGGCCGGCCCGCTTAAGCAGAAGCGGGAGCATGGACCCCACGAGGGTCCCAAAGAGCACGACGCCGACGAGCGAGGTCCCCACGGCGAACGCCAGAAGCAGGTTGTAGGGGTTGGGATCGCCCTGCGAGGCGCGAAACAGTCCGAAGCCGAACGCGGTAATGAAGGCCGCCAGACCGAGCAGCGAGCCGAACATGAGGCCGGACAGCAGCTCGCGGCGCATGACGTGCCACCAGTCGGCGATAGTTAATTCGCCGACGGCCAGGGCGCGAATGACCAGTGACGCGGCCTGAGAGCCGGAGTTTCCGCCGCTGCTGATGATGAGGGGAATGAACATCGCCAGGAGCACAACGGCCTGAAGCGTCTCCTCGAAACGATGCATCGCGGAGATGGTCAGTAATTCTCCCGCGAACAGGAGCAGCAGCCACGGCGCGCGCTTGCGTACCATGGTCAACGAGGTGACGCCCAAATAGGGCTCTGCCAGCACCGCGACCGCCGCCATCTTCTGCACGTCTTCCGTCTCTTCGCGCTCCGCCACGTCCAGCACGTCGTCGATCGTCACGATTCCCACCAGCGTATTCGTCGAATCCACCACCGGAAGCGCACTGCGATCGTATTTCTTGAATGCCCGGACCGCCTCTTCCTGGTCGTCGTTCGCGTGAAGGAAGGCGTAGTGACCGTCCATAATGTCCGCGACCGTCCCGTTGGGGTCGGCGAGGACGACATCGCGCAGGCGGATGTCGTCGATCAGATGGCCGCGTTCGTCGGTCACGAAGACGACGTTGAGCGTCTCCTTGTCCTTGCCGACCTGGCGGATGTGTGAGAAGACGTGGGAGATCGACCAATCCTTGCGGATGGCGACGTAGTCCGGCGTCATGCGGCGGCCGATCGATTCTTCGGGATAGCCGAGGAGCCGCACGGCAATGCGCCGCTCGTCGGGCGAGAGGAGGCTGATGAGCCGTTGGGCGGCCTCACCGGGGATTTCCTCGAGCAGCGTGGTACGGTCGTCCGGCGCCATTTCGTTCAGCACGGCGGCGACCTGCTCCTGGCCCAAAGCGCGCAGGGCGGACTCCTGCGCCTCCAGCGGCAGATATTCGAAGACAGCCGTCGCCTTTTCCCTTGGTAGGATTCGGAAAATGATGGCGACGCGTTCGGGCGGCAGGTCGGCGAAGATGTCGGCGATGTCGGCGGCGGGCAGGTCGGCGAGGGCCTCGCGCAGCGCGGTGAAATTCCGCGTATCGATCAGCTCCTCAATCTCCGGCAGCAGCAAATCGCCCAGCATGATCCCGACTCCCACCGGACCGGCTGTCGGTCCCGATCAGGAGGCGGATTGTATCTCGGTCGGGGCAGAAGACGAGAGAAGAATCGGCTATTGTTCGACGAATACCTGGCCCATGACGACGTCTAAGCGTTGGCGGGCGTACCGGCGCAATGGCGCCGCCGACAGGCGATCGATGCAAGACGAGGCCTGTTGATCCAGAAGCGCGGGCGAAAACAAGAGGACGATCGGCTGGTCCAGGGCTCTGCGGCGGGCAATCCAGCGAAGGAGGGCCCGATCGACAAAACTGAGCCCTATCTCGCGCAGCGCTTTTGCGAAGAAGCGGGCCGGGCTGACATGCGGCGATTGACCGGCATTTCGGTGGGTTCGCCAGGCGATGAGCAGCATGAGGACGAACAGCAGTCCAAAGGCCACGAGAAACCACTGCACACCGGGAAGTTCCAGCGTTCGCCGGTTATCGTATTGGAAACCCTGGGCAATCTCCTCGAGCTTTTCGGATCTTTGCACCTGGGCCAGCAATGTCAGGCAAGGGATCATGCCGGCACCTCCACCGGGCGCGCCGCAGGGGCGGGCGACGGCCGCTGCACCAGCCGTCGCAGGACCTGTTGCGCCGTTCGGGCGATGCGCGGGTCCTGATCGTTCTCGGCCAGGGTCTGCACGCGCGGGGCGATGGCGGAGAGCCGCATCTGGTCGATGATCCAAAGCGCCGTGCATCGATGTTCGACGCGGGGGTCCTGCAGCATCATCACCAACGCGACCGCGGACTTGGGAACGTGCATCTTGAGCAGCGCCCGGATGGCCGCGGCCCGGACCGCCGCATCCTCGCTTTCCGTTTTGGGCAGCAGCCGATCGGGGTTCCTCCTCAGGGCCCCTAGCGCGTCGAGCGCCTCGATCGCGGCGGCCTGCACGGCGGGGGAATCATCGCCGAGACCGCGCTCCAGGATCCGCCGGCTGGTGGCCTCGCCGATCCCCGCCAGGGCCTTCATCACAGTCGCGCGGACTTCTGCCATCGGATCGTTGGCGAGGCTGAACAAGTCTTTTCGAAACCGGTCGACGATTCGCAGCGTCGTAACGAAGCGAACTGCGCGAAGTCGTTCGGCGGGCTGCGCGTCGAGCATTTTGTTCTGGACGTGCAGGTTCAGCCCTTCGACATATTCGGGCGCGAATTGGCCGGCGAGCTGCGCCTGGGCGGGCTGCAATCCCTCGAAGTTTCGCCACAAGTCGTCGAACTCCTCGCTGATCCCCGCGCGTTCCAATAGCTGGGCCCACTCGGCGGGGCGGTCTTTCCGGGCATGGTGGACATGACGCTCTTCCATGCGCCGGCGGTGGGCGATTTCGAACTGGGCCATGCGGCGGACCGATTCGGCCTCGTGGTCCGCCGCGCCCTGCAGCGCGAGGGAGGCGCTGGGCGTCTGGATCTGCGTCAAGGCCCAGAGGGCGGCGCGGTTGGCTTCCAGATTGTCAATCAGCAGGAGGTTCAGCAGGATGGCGACCTTCTGGTCGGAGGGCAGGCCAAATGCCAGGAGCCAGCCGGGTAGCTTGGCGGCGATTTCCGGCGGCAGGGTGAAGGCGGGTTCGAAGCCGTCCCCCAGCCAAGTGAGCAAGCGGACGGCGGACAGGTGCCGCCGATTGCCGGGGTCGCGGGCCAGCCAACCGCAGCGGATGAACTCGACGAAGAATTCGGGGTCGCTGTTGGTCGAGATGTGGTTCATTACGCGGCGGCGAAGCTCGGGGTAGCGCAGGGCCACGTAGAGAAAGGGGACGTATCGGGAGTTCGCCGCGCCGCTCCTGATCGCCGAGTTGACGACCAGGGTGCCGGCGAGGATTTCGAGCATGGCGTGCGTGAGCTTTCCGCGCTTCAGCGTGCTGTTCTTGAAGAGCGAATCCTCCAGCTCGTCGGCGTGAGCCATCGCCGCGGCCAATACCTCCGGTCGATGGTGGCTCTCGTAGCTTTCCAGGCTTTCGCGGAGCGCGGCGAACAGGAACTGCCGCTCTTCGCGGAGCATCTGGAGCGTGGCGACAATGGGTTGGGCAAGGTCCTCGTCGTCGGCCGATTCGCGCAGGGCGGCCGTCGTCTCGGCGTAGGTCGCGTCGTGATATTCGGAAAGGGCCAGAAGCGTCGTCGCCGCTTCGGCGCGGACCTTGGCGGCGCCGTCGTGCATCGCCAGGGCGACGAGGTACGCCAGACGGAGATTCTTGCTGTCGCGAATGATCCGCAAGGTGTTCAGCCGCGTCTGCACGTCTGGACCGCGGACGCAGGAGCGCATCGCCGAGAAGAGCTGGGCCGTCTGGCCGACGATCCGCCGCTGCGAGTCTTCTTCCAGCTTGTCGTAGAGCTGGGGCAGGGCCGCAAGACCAAGGTCGTGGCCGCGCGAGAGGAGCAGGTCCACAATCTCCGTCTGCAAGTCGGCGTCGACGTAAAGGATGCCGGCGACCATCGCTTCGTCGGCGACGGGATCGTCGATCCGGGCCAGGATGTCCAGTATTTTCGGTCGCTTCGCCATGACCGTCGCTTCGCGCGAGACCCCCCAGCCCCCATCGGCGCGCGGCGGCGGGCGGGTTAGTTATGGCGACGGCGTACCACCCGTGTCGAGCCATGTGGTCTTTTGACCCTCACCCCAGTCCTCTCCCTCACCGGGCGAGGGAGGTGGGTTATCGGCTACGGCGCAGACAAAAGAGGTCGTACCGCAAGAGCCTCGCGCGGAGCAGTTTTTCGAGAAAGGCCAGATAGAAGAATCGGCCGCGAAAGCCTTTCATGGAGGCGGGGCCGCGGTGGCGGATCTCGGCGATTCCGTCGGCCAGCGAATCGGCCACGGGCCGCGAGGCTTCCTCGTGGCGGATCAGTTCCAGCCCTTCGGCGTCGAAGGCCCGGCGGTAGTCCTTGGGCGACCAGAGCCAGACGTTGGAGTTGTATTGCGAGGGCAGCCGGTTGAGCAGTTGCGCGGGAGTGAAGAGCCATCGATGTGACGTGGTGATGTCCCCGAGGCAGAGCGCACCGCCGGGCGCGAGGATGCGGCGGCACTCGGAAATGAAGGTTCGCTTGTCGGGGTAGTGGAGGGCCGACTCCAGGTTGAAAATGACATCGACGGACCCATCGGCCAGGGGGAGGCGATGGGCGTCGCCTTGCACAAAAATCGGTCGCGAGGCCGGCCTGTCGCGATCGGCCTCGGCGGCAGCGCGGGCGTGGGCCGCCGCAACGCTCGACCAGAGGTATTCCACGCCAATGAGCCGCCGCGGCTGGTAGCGCTCGGTGATCCAGCCCGCGGGTCCTCCGATCCCGCAGCCGACATCGACGACGGTCGATTTGGGGCCGATGGCCATCTCGCCGATGAGCCGCCAGACGAGGGCCTGCTGGTGTTCGTGAAAGCTCGCCCCTCCCCGTTGAACGGCATACCCGCAGTTGTAGCCGGACAGACCATGGGCCTGGGTGAGGCGCCAGTTGGGGAGGTAGTGGGCTTCGAGGGTTCGCTGGGACACGAGCGGAATGATAACGGAAGGGGGGTCGAAACGCTGGACGATCTCGAAAGCGAATAGGATTGGGCAGGATGGGGCGAGTTCGGAATGCGGAACTCGGAATGGCCCACTGGAAGCACTATCGGCGCAGAATTTTTTTTTGGCCGAGAAAAGCCGAAAAAAGGTGAAAACGCCGGGGGTTGTTTTTTTGTTGGTGGAACAAGATGTTCTCTCCGTTTGCAAGGCTCGTTTTCGGGTTTTCATTCACAGTCTCCCAAGGGACAATTCACAAGGCCGCCGCTGGGCAGGCCACAGGCGCGGGGCGTGCGGCGTCGGGTAGCAGGGCGATGATCCA